>CAKTOT010000102.1 GCA_934590135.1 uncultured Muribaculaceae bacterium | reverse complement strand
GATATATGTAGGTGCCCTATCATCTTTTAGTCGGCGGATTCTTTATTTTGTCAAGACGACTTTGCTCTGTCGGATAGATGTTTTGAAGTATTTCATAAACCTTGGTACGTTCCTCTGTCGCGGCTTTTGAATATACATTGACCAATTCGTCAAGCTTTGCGTCCTTGAACATAGATAGCCCGACAGACATCGGAGCGACATCAAACGCTTTTCTCAGATTTTCCAAGGAAGACGTTATATTGGCTCGTCCTTTGTCGGGGGATGTTGCCATCTCGTCAAGGCCTCTACGATGATATGTATAGAGTAAGTCTCTAAAACAAGATGTTTTCTGATCTGTCAATGCAGCTAATACAGCACTGCGGTTTTTGGTATCTTCGAATGCTTTCCATCCGGTCTCGCCGGAGGATTGCGCCCACTGGACAATCTGTTGCAGTTGATCATATAACGCCTGACCGCCTCTGCTTTCAAATGTATCCGAATCCATGGCGATAATCAGGTATGCATAAAAGTTGAGTATGGCGGTCAATTGGCTTTCCATCGAGTTCTTCGAGAAAACCAACGGCTCGTTTTCTTGATAAGTGAATTCAATTTTCGTATCCTTGAAGTTGAGTACGGTGGTCGTATACGAGGAGTTGTATACCGGACGCGTGGATTGAACCTGAAGGTCTCCGGTGAAAACGTTGTCGTTCACATTTTTTATCGTAAAGAATAGGCGGCAGTCTATTTTCTCATTTACGGCAAATTTTGCATTAGTAAAGTCATTGGTATTCATGTACTCGTTTATCGCCTGTTCTAAGGTCGTAAACATCGATTTATTTGTACCTTGAACCTGCGAAGAGTTTATTTCTACTTTGCAGTTTAACTCTTGGGCATATCCGCCTACAGCATTTGCCATACTTGCGGTTAATACTGTAACAACAATAATCAAACGAGTGAAGTAGTACCCCATATTCTTATCCTTATTCCCTTCAAAACAAACCTTTAAGCACAGTAAGAATCTCGTCGGCAATAACACTTTTACTTTCGACTCCGGTCTGCAGGATTGTGCCGTAATTCGTCATAACCGATACTTGGTTGGTGTCGAACCCGAAACATGTGCCCGGATTTGTCAAACTGTTGAGTACTATTGCGTCCAACTTTTTACGATGTAATTTATCCATAGCATTCAACTCGACGTCATTTGTTTCAAGAGCAAAACCCACGACAAGTTGTCCGGGACGTTTTGCCTCGCCCAAGGTTTTTGCTATATCGGGATTTTTAACCAAGTGTATGCTGTCTATACCTGCCGTTTCTCGCTTAATTTTCTTTTCTGCAATCGTCTCGGGTGCGTAATCGGCTACGGCTGCGGCCATAATTGCCATATCGCTATCTTCAAAGGCTTTTTGAGAAGCTGCAAGCATCTCGCGTGCACTCTCTACTGACACGACCTTAACGCGAGGATGATCTATTGTCAGACATACTGGCCCGCTAACGAGTGTAACATCTGCGCCACGCTCGGCTGCCGCCCGAGCCAAGGCGTAACCCATTTTACCGGAGGAGTAATTACCAATGAAACGTACCGGATCTATTTTTTCATGTGTAGGCCCGGCTGTTATCATAATTTTCTTTCCTTCGTAATCTTTTTCTTTGGCAAAAAAATCGTCGATGGCGGCCACAATCTTTTCCGGTTCTTCCATACGCCCTTTGCCACATAGGTGGCTGGCAAGTTCGCCGGAAGTTGCTTCTATTATATGATTACCATACGAACGCAACAATGTGATGTTCCGCACCGTGGTCGGATGAGCCATCATATCAAAGTCCATAGCCGGGGCTATAAATACGGGGCAGCGTGCCGACAAGTATGTGGTGACAAGCATATTGTCTGCCACTCCATTGGCCATTTTAGCCATAGTACACGCCGTTGCAGGCGCCACAATCATTGCATCTGCCCATAGGCCTAAGTCTACGTGGCTATTCCACTGCCCGGTGTTGGCGGTGAAAAACTCACTGATAACGGGACGTCCACTTAGGGTGGACAGCGTCACCGGCGTGATAAACTCTTTACCATTGGGCGTAATGATAACCTGTACCTGCGCACCTTCTTTGACTAACAGCCGGAGTAGATATACAGATTTATATGCAGCTATGCCGCCGCTTATACCAAGTATTATTTTCTTGCCTTTAAGCATGCAAAAATGTCTTGCTTCGATAAATGAAAACAGTTGTAAATATACTACTTACCGGTAATACGATTGTATATGCGCTTAAAGGCCTCTTTGGTGTCAGGCAAAAAATCTTTTTCCATGACCCAATTGTAAAATCCGGGATTCTCGCGAATATAGTCTTCAGCTATTTTGTTTTTGGAGTCTTTTCCAAAATTAATAACCTCACGACCTTTTTCGTCATATATCAATTTGCCTGAGATATCAACATTGCGTGTCCCGGGCTTGGCCAATGAGGTATAATCACTCAGCGCTTCAATATCCGTGGGTACATCATCGTACTTATCCAGCTGGGCCATCAGTACTTCGTACGTTGCCTCGATGTCGGCCTCGGCCGAATGCGCATCTTCTAAATCTTTCTCACAATAAAAGCGATAGGCTGCCGACAGGTCACGTGGCTCTTTTTTATGATATATGGTTTGTACATCGACAAGCTTGCGCTGAGATAGGTCAAAATCAATACCTACATTCTTGAATTCTATGCACAGCATCGGAATATCAAATCGAGTACTATTGAAGCCGGCTATATCACAGCCTTCAAAAATTCCGGCAAGGGATTTGGATATTTGCTTGAATGTAGGCGCGTCCTTGACATCTTCATCCGTTATATGATGAACGGCCGTAGCTTCTTCTGAAATATGCATCTCGGGGTTGATCCGACGTGTTTTTACTTCAGTGGATCCATCCGGCATAAGCTTCAGGACCGATATTTCAACTATGCGGTCTTTGAACACATTTAAGCCGGTCGTTTCAAGATCAAAAAAGACCAAGGGCCGTGTCAGCTTTAGTTTCATCTGAATATATGTACTTGTCGTTAGAAGTTGCTTATTGTCATGGGCATCAGCAACATGACAAGATCTGTTCCCTCGGCGTTTTCGCTGGGACGGAATATACCGGGACGTCCGGGGTCACTGAGGCTGATAATAACGTCATCGGTGGTGATTGTTGACAGTATTTCCACAAGGAAAGTCGCACTAAAGCCGATGGTCATCGTGTCTCCGGTGAACGAGCAAGGTACACGATCACGCGCGCAATTCATTGCTGTGGTGTCCTCGGTCTTCATATCGATATAGTCCGGCGTAATATGGAATTTGAGCAATCCGTGTGCCGGGTCTACAAAGACACTAACACGACGTACGGCATTGAGCATCGTCTGACGATCAACGGTCAGTTGCAATGTGTTGCTACGCGGGATCACACGAGATATGTCCGGATACTGCCCCTGAATAAATTGTATTTGAAAGAGATAGTTTTCGCTTTCAAAGACTGCATATTTTTCTGTAACTTTGACTTTTACACTTTCATCGTCTGCAAAGAGACCGCGAACAATGGCTGCAGCCTTAGGCGGCATAATGAAGGATGCCGCTGCGCCCGGAGCACATTCTGTGGTAGTGTATTTTACAAGTTTGCGTGTATCTGTTGCTACAAAGGTCAAGCTATCGGGCTTAGCATCGAAATAGATGCCCATCATTTGCTGACGATAGTCATCATTACTGGTCGCAAACAACGTGTAGTCTACGCCTTTGCGCAGTTCATTGCCGGTACACAGGAATTGAATGCCCTCTGCCTCTGTAGCTTCTGCATCCATACGTGGATAGCCGGCGCCGTCCAACGCCACAAACTCAAAGCGACCGCTGGAGTACTCAATGGTGGTATTGAGCGAATTGGCTACCTCCATCGTTATGCCTTGGTCCGGTATCTGTTTGAGCATATTGACCAAAGAGGATGCATCAATGCACACCGCTCCCTCGCCCTGAGCTTCATTGACCGGGATGTGAGCAGTCAATGAATTTTCGGTATTGGAACCGCGCAATGTGAGCATATCGCCGTTCAACTCCATGTAGAAGTTGTTGAGTATGGTCAAAGCATTTTTATCGTTGATTACCTTGGCTACTGATGATGCAAAATTGCAGAGAATCTTGCTGGAAATGTTGAATTTCATATATCTGTACGTTATTATATATTCTGTAAATTGTATCAAACGCCTGATTAGCATAGGTTTTTCTCCTATTGTATTAATCAAGCCGTATTTATACGCAAATTTAGTGATTTTTTATATAATAACGTAGCTGTCGGACTATTATTTTAGCAAGAGCCCGGAATCTGTGAGGCAAATTCCGGGCTCAATATATTATCAGTTGTTTTTTACCAGATGATAACTCGGTCGGAGAGGTTGCGGAACATCGGGTCTCCTTCCTTGATACCGAACGCCGCAAAGAAGGGTTCAATGTTGCGCAGGGTGGCGTTAACGCGCCAACGGCCAAGCGAGTGCGGGTCACTCTTGGTGCGTTTAAGGATCTCGGCATCTCTAATATTGGCAGCCCATACATTGGCATAAGAGAGATAGAAGCGCTGGTCGGGGGTAAAGCCGTCAATATCCGCACCCTTGTCGCCCAAGGCGTTGTGATATGCAGTATACGCTACACGAAGACCGCCTTGGTCGGCTATATTCTCACCGAGGGTCAGGCGACCATTGGCATGCGTATCGCCAAGGACGATGACGCTGTCGAATTGAGCGACAAGTTTGTCAGCAAGAGCCTTGAACGCTTCGGCATCTTCGGGTGCCCACCAATCTTTGAAGTTACCATCCTTGTCAAATTGCCGACCTTGGTCATCAAATCCATGGGTCATTTCATGTCCTATCACGACGCCGATGGCTCCATAGTTGAGGGCATCGTCTGCCTCGGGATCAAAGAAAGGAGCTTGAAGTATTCCTGCAGGAAAGCATATTTCATTGCTTGAAGGCGAGTAATATGCATTGACCGTTTGTGGCGTCATATACCAGCGAGCTTTGTCTACAGGTTTGCCATAGTCGGCCACATCAAGGGCTGTAACAAATAGCATCGCTTGTTTGATATTCTCCCAATAAGTAAGTGCCGGATCAATGGTCAAAGCCGAGTAGTCGCGCCATTTGTCGGGATAACCGATTTTTACGGTGAAGGCATTAAGCTTTTCCAGTGCCCGAGCTTTGGTTGCTTCGCTCATCCACGTGAGATTGGATATGTGCTGCCCCAAGGCTGTCTTGAGGTTGTTGACCATAGTCAGCATCTTCTCTTTTGAGCTTGCAGGGAAGTATTTAGCTACATAAAGTTCGCCAAGCGCTTCACCAAGCATGCCATTAGGGACACTGAGCGCGCGCTTCCATCTGGGCTGCATTTGCTGTACGCCCGAAACAGCCTTTTGCAGCTCGAAGCCCGCATTGATGAAATCATCACTGAGGAATGACGCTGCAGAGGATATGTACCCGGCTGCGACATAATCTCGCAGAGATTGTATCGAAGCCTTGGCAAGTATCGAATCAACAGCTGCTATGGACCCCAGTTGTCCGATAACGATACTATCTACAGAGTTTAGGCCTTGAGCCTTAAAGTAGGCATTGAAGTCTATATGCGGATACTTTGCATTAACCTCAACCATGCTCATAGGGTTGTAGTTTGCACCCGGGTCTCGTAGTCCCTCATTGGTCGTTGCTGCCTCGGCAAGTGCAGTCTCTATAGCAATTGTGTTGTTGACCAGACGTTGAGCATCTTTCACTTTGTAACCGGCAAGTGTGGCTATGGTGTTTAGATACTTTTTGTAGGCATCGAGTACGGCTTGTTCATGTGGATCTGTTGAGATATAATAGTCTCTTTCGCCCAGCCCGAGCCCCCCTTGCTGCCAGTACATTACATTTATGCTGGAGTTGATCATGTCTGCACCTGTACCCGTTCCGAAGAATCCGGATGCGCCGGGAAGGCCGCCAAGAATTGCGGCTATATCCGAGCGTTTGGCGTTGTTGATACGACGGAGATCTGCCTGGAGAGCTTGAGCACCTTCGCGATTAAGGCGAACGCTATCCATACCCATTGCAAAGAGATCTGCGATCTTCTGCTCGTTTGAGCCTTTAACCGCTTTCTTCGGGTCAAGACCGGTAACAAGATCGTATACCTGTTTTCGATTAAGTTCTCCGAGTTGGTCGAATGTGCCGAAACGTGAATATTCGGCTTTCAGCGGATTGGCTTTAATCCAGCCGCCACATGCGTAGTTGTAGAAATCGGTACCGGGATTTACGGAGGTGTCGATATTGGCGACGTTGATCCCGTGCGGTGTGGCGGCAAAGGCGCTCACTGTAAGTGCCATTGTCATAATTGTTGTTAATGTTCTCATAATACTTTCATATTATAATGGTTGTGAATATCGTTATTGTGCTGCATTTCCATTTTCTAAAAAGCTCGTAATCTCTTACCCCTATTGGTATTTGGCTTTGAGTTCTTCGTAATCCATCGTTGCCAATTCCCAGACGCTCATAGCGTTTTCGAGCTCTTTATTGGCTGCTGCATGCCTATTGTATATTTCCGGGTCGGTCGATCCTTCTGCGATCTGTTGTTCTATGTCCTTGACTGCCGCTTCAAGGCGAGATACTTCGGTTTCGGACTCTTCAACCTTTTTAGATGCTCTGCGGAGGGCTTTGTCACGTTCACGCTGCTCGGCATAACTTAGCCGCGGTTTAGGCTCCAAAGATTTCTCTGTGGATATATTCTCTGTAGCTTGAGGCTTTGGCATATCTTGTTTGACCGGCTGTTGTACCATACGTTTTTCAAGTTCGCCAAGGCTGGCTATTCGTTTGCGCTCAAGGAAGTCATAAATCCCACCAAGACATTCCGTCACCTTGCCATGGCCAAATTCATAGACTTTTTCGACAAGACCGTCTAAGAATTCTCTGTCGTGGCTGACAACTATTACGGTGCCAGTAAAGTCTTTAATTGCCTGCTTGAGAATGTCTTTTGTCTTCATATCCAGGTGATTGGTGGGTTCATCGAGTATCAGAAGATTGACAGGCTCTAGCAGTAATCGTATCATAGCCAGTCGTGTCTTCTCACCGCCTGAAAGTACTTTTACTTTCTTGTCCGAAGCCTCGCCGCCAAACATAAAAGCGCCTAATATATCCCTGATTTTAGTACGTATATCACCTACTGCGACACGATCTATGGTGTCGAAAACCGTAAGTTCTCCATCAAGCATCTGTGCCTGATTCTGTGCAAAATATCCTATTTTGACATTGTGCCCTATCTTCAATGTACCCGTATATGGTATTTCGCCCATGATACATTTGACGAGTGTGGATTTACCCTCACCGTTTTTGCCCACAAAAGCAACTTTTTCGCCTCGTTTTATGGTGAATGTGGCATGATCAAAAATTTGATGGTCTCCATAAGCCTTGCCTACATTGTCTAAAAT
>CAKTOT010000101.1 GCA_934590135.1 uncultured Muribaculaceae bacterium | reverse complement strand
CCCACTCGGTGAAGCAGCGATACAGTTTGAGCCATCCGCAGCCGGGCATACGCGCGGCGCCGTCATCCGAGGCGGACATCGTTTCTCGGGCGGACGCATCGCACGCGCAGCCGGGTGTGTTCGCTGTGTTCGCTGTGTCGAGGGTGTCGAGGGCGTTTCTCATGATGTCTTGTTTTGTTTTCATGGTGATGTGTGTTTTATGATTGATAAATATTGGTGAATGATAATTTTTGGCGACTGCAAAGCGGTCGCAACATTTGTATGCCGCAAAGATAGTAAATATTTTTGAGACCTCCAAATTTGCCACGCACAAATTTATTGATAAAATAACAAAGCGACCACGCTTCCCGTCAAGGGGATACGTGGTCGCTTTATGTCGTCGGTCGCACGAAGCGGCCGAGCGGTGGAGTCAGAGCGTATTATTCGGCTTTGCCGGCGCTACCAAGCACGTTCTCGATTTTGTGCTTGTAGAGCTTCTCCATTTCGTCGCGAGCCGGGCCGAGGTATTTGCGCGGGTCGAATTCGGCGGGTTTCTCGGCGAAGACTTTGCGTACGGCGGCGGTCATAGCCAGACGGCTGTCGGAGTCGATATTGATCTTGCAGACGGCGCTCTTGGCGGCTTTGCGCAGCTGCTCTTCGGGGATACCGATGGCATCGGGAAGTTTGCCTCCGTACTGGTTGATGGTATCGACGTATTCCTGCGGTACGGAGGATGAGCCGTGCAGCACGATGGGGAATCCGGGGAGCTCTTTCATGACGGCGTCGAGCACATCGAAGGCCAGTGGCGGGGGCACGAGGCGTCCGTTGGCGTCACGTGTGCACTGAGCGGGCGTAAACTTGTAAGCGCCGTGACTTGTGCCGATGGAGATAGCCAGCGAGTCGCAGCCTGTACGTGTAGCGAAGTCTACCACTTCGGCGGGGTCGGTGTAGGTGTGGTGGTCGGACGAAACTTCGTCTTCGACGCCGGCCAAAACGCCGAGTTCGCCTTCGACGGTCACGTCATACTGGTGAGCGTAATCGGCCACTTTCTTGGTGAGTGCGACGTTCTCCTCGTAGGGCAGGTGCGAACCGTCGATCATCACGGACGAGAATCCATTTTCGATACAGCTCTTGCACAGTTCGAAGCTGTCACCATGGTCCAAGTGCAGCACAATCTGAGGATGCTCCCAGCCCAGTTCCTTGGCGTAAGCGACAGCACCTTGTGCCATATAGCGCAGCAGTGTGGCGTTGGCGTAAGCGCGTGCGCCCTTGCTCACTTGCAGGATCACCGGCGACTTCTCTTCGGCAGCGGCCTTGATGATGGCCTGCAGCTGTTCCATATTGTTGAAGTTGAAGGCGGGAATGGCGTATCCGCCTTTGATAGCTTTGGCAAACATCTCACGGGTGTTGACCAAACCGAGTTCTTTGTAGCTAACCATTGTTGTGGAAATTATATATTATATATGTGTATTGTCCTATTGTAATGTGTATTGTCCTATTGTACCTTACGAGGCGCGGCGTGATAACCGAAAGTCACCCCTTTTTCGGGATGCAAAGTTACGTCTTTTTTCAGAAATTCTCAAATATTCTGTCAGACTTGCCTTATTTGCAGCAAAATGTATGCCAATGCGACTTTATCTTATCGAAACTATGAGAGCTATGGGAACTATGAGAGCTATGCATTATTCCAATTATTCCAATCGCTCCCATTATTCCCATTACTGCTATTATTCCCAAATTCCACATTATTTTGTACCTTTGCGTCCAAATACACTATTGCGACATGAGAGACAACGACATATCAGCGCAAGCCGCACCGGAAGCCGCGACAGCCGATGCTGCCGCGACAGCGTCCGACGGGCCCATACAGCTGGACCTGCACGCCATAGTGCGCGCACGCCTGGGACGTAAGGCGCGCTGGGTGCCTCGCTGCTTGGTATCGCGACTGGCACGACTGATACGCCAAGACGAGCTCAACGCCCTGCTGCGCGACAACTACCCGCGACGCGGCGCCGAATTCTGCCACGGCGTTCTGTCAGATTTGGACGTCACTGTCGACCTCGCCCAAGGCTCGCAACTGCCCGACCCCACTCGGCGACGCGTCATCATCGTCTCCAATCACCCCCTGGGCGGCCTCGATGGAATGGCCCTCATCGACATATTCACCCGACACTACGGCGGACAGGTACACTTCATCGTCAACGACCTACTGATGGCAATCGAACCCCTGACGGACGTCTTTGTACCCGTCAATACACACGCTGCCCAAAGCCGCAACACCATAGCATCCATCGAAGACGTCCTCGCAGGCGACGACCCCGTACTCATATTCCCCGCCGGACTATGCTCGCGCCTCCAAGACGACGGCTCTATCGCCGACTTGACATGGCGCAAAAGCTTCGTCACCATGGCCCGACAATACAGGCGTGACATCGTCCCGGTGTACTTCTCGGGCACAAATACCCCCTCATTCTACCGCTTTGCACGCCGCCGTCAGCAACTGGGACTGCGCTTCAACTTCGAGATGGTACTGCTGCCGCGCGAAGTCTTCCGCGCCCGCGGCCGTCACTTCGACATCGCCTGCGCCGACGTCGTCCCCTACTCCGACATCCAAGACCGAACGCCACGGCAGGCCGCCGACGACATCCGCAAAATCGTATACAGCCTGTCGCAACAATGCCCGGCCGGACAGCAATTATCACAACACCGACAATGAACGAAAAAATTATAGACCCCGTGGACACTGCCCTGATAGAGGCAGAACTGACACCCCAACGTTTTCTGCGCAAAACCAATAAGGCCGACAACGACATCTACATCGTAGACGCCCATACATGCCCCAACACTATGCGCGAGATAGGTCGACTGCGCGAAATCGCCTTCCGCAGCGCCGGCGGAGGCACCGGCAAAGACTGCGACATCGACCAATACGACACCATGGAACCACCCTGCCGTCAGCTCATCGTCTGGGAACCCGATAGCCGACTGATACTCGGCGGATACCGTTTCATCATCGGCGAAGACATACGTATGGACACCGACGGACGCCCGCGCATCGCCACAAGCCACATGTTTGACTTCAGCGACAAATTCATCCGTGACTACCTGCCCCACACCCTCGAACTGGGCCGCTCCTTTGTACGCCTCGAATACCAGTCGTCACGCGCCGGCGCCAAGGCCCTATACGCCCTCGACAACCTCTGGGACGGTCTGGGAGCACTCACCGTCGTCTATCCGCAGATACGATATCTCTTCGGCAAAGTCACCATGTACCCCAGCTACTCGTGCGAGTGCCGCAACATGATACTATACTTCATCAACAAGTACTTTCCCGACCCCGACCGACTGGTACGACCGCGCAACCCTCTGGACACACACATCGACACCGAAGCAATGAAGCGTCTGTTCACCGGCGCCGACTTCAAAGCCGACTACCGCATACTCAACACCGAGATACGACGCCTGGGATACAACATCCCGCCGCTGGTCAACGCCTACATGTCACTCTCGCCCACCATGCGCATGTTCGGCACCGCCATCAACGACGAATTCGGCGACGTCGAAGAATCAGGCATATTCTTCGCCATCAGCGAGATATTCGAAGAAAAGAAAGCTCGACACATCGCCACATTCCACCCCTAAAGCCCCCTCGGAGGCCCGACCGCACAGCCCGCCCCTAAGGACCGTAAAGTCCCTAAAGCCTCTAAGGGTCCCCAAAAACAACATTACCTCTCACCCAAGCAAAAGAAAAATCTCCCCCGCAATGATAAACACCGCAATCATAGGCGCCGACCGATACACCGACGGCACACTCATACGCCTGCTGCTTCACCATCCAGACGTCACCCTCCGATGGGTACACTCGGACACACTCGCCCCACAGCCCGTCACCGACATCCACCCCGGCCTCACAGGTGATACCAACCTCCGATATACCGCCGAAATCGACTATACGGACATCAACTGCGTATTCTGCTGCGACAGCCAACTGCTGCACCGGCATCCCGTGCCCGAAGACACTCGCATCATCGACCTCGGCGCCGAACACCGCATCGAGGACGACACACACGACTACGTCTACGGCCTCTCCGAGCTCAACCGCAAACGCATAGTCCGCGGCGCACGGCACATCGCCAACCCCGGAAACCTCGCCGCAGCCATACTGCCCGCGCTGATACCCGCCGCCAAAAACCTGCTCATCAACAGCACAGTACACATCACAGCCATCACCGCCGACGATGACAATGCCGACACCACGTGCCGCCAGCCCCACGACAACATCAGCATCTTCCGAGCATTCCGCCACCCACAGCTCGCCGAAATACGCCAAAGCATCTCGCAACTCCAAAACAGCTTCAACGCCCCCGTCGAGCTCATCCCCATACACGCAAACCTCGCGCGCGGAACCATGGCCGCCATATACTTCGACTGCAAAGTCTCGATCGAACGCCTGCGCGAAATCTACGACGAATACTACGACGACCACAACTTCACATTCGTCACCGACGCCCCCGCCGACATCAAAGACGTCATCGGCACCAACAAATGCCTGCTCCACCTTGACCGCATCGACGACCGACTGCTCATCACATCAGTCATCGACAACCGCATGAAAGGCGCTGCCGGCACCGCCGTACACAACCTCAACCTCCTCTTCGGACTGAGCGAACGCGTCGGCCTCGAATAGTCCCCCACCCGAAAATAGCACCGAAGCCCAATATCGGCCACATCGGCCATACCTACTACGAAAGTCACTCCGGCCCTCAGGACCGAGGCCACACCCCACCCATTCTACATTCCACATTATGAAAAGACAGCACTACATGGACCTCATCAAAGGCATCGCCATATACATGGTGGTGATGGGGCACATCCTGACCATGTGCATACGCGACATTGACGCCGCCACACTCTTCAAAATCATCGGCGAAACACACATGCCGCTATTCTTCTTCATCAGCGGATGGTTCGCCTACAAAACCACCGCCGACGGCCGCATACGCCGCCCCGACCTGCGCCAACGCGCCATGCAACTGCTCGTCCCCATGGTCATCGTATCATCCATTTGGGTGCTATACTTCCCTACAAGCGGTCTACAATCGCCACTACCACAAGGATTTGACGGACTTTGGACAAGCGAATACAAAAACGGCTATTGGTTCACCCCCGTACTATTCGTCATCATGGCCATGTACACCCTGCTCGCCCCCGTGATACTGCGCATCAGACGCGCCGCACTCGCCGCCGCAGCCTCCATCGCCGTCGGCTTCGTCATATACGTCTGCATCGTGCACTTCCTCCCCATCCGATACATCTACACCACCTCCATCCTGCTCGTCGCCCAATTCCTGCCCATATTTATGCTCGGCGCCATCGCCCGACAGCACCAAGACGCCTTCTTGCGCCTGACAGCCAACCCCCGAGCCGTCACCGTCGCCCTGCTCGCCGCCATACCCCTATTCAGCATCATCGCCTGGCCCTGGAGCTTCGACGCCCTCGACGGCATACCCGTCATCGTCCCAGCCGCCCGAATGCTATACCAAGCAGCACTCGTCATCGTGGTCATGAACATCGCCGTACCATGGTCCGACAAAGCCTACAGCCCCGAACGCACACACCCCTCACGCATAGCCCTCACCCTCGAATACCTCGGGCGCAAATCACTGGCCATATACCTGTTGCACTACTTCTTCCTCTTCCCCATGACCTTCCTGCAAGAACCCGCACGCGACATGGCCCTCTCCATTGTACCCCTGACAGTCATCGCCACCATCGCTGCCGCCGCCGTCATCGCCGTCACCCTCGGCGCCGAATACATCCTCAGCCGCAGTCCCCTGACCGCCCGGCTTCTCTGCGGCGACTACCACGCCTTCCGCCGCAAATAACGCCGACCGCCACGGCTATGTCAACTGTCGACAGCCACGACAGCCTCGAATGCCACGACATTGCCGAACGCCGAATGCCACGACAGCCTCGAACGTGGACTGCCACACTATAGTTTTGGCCGTTAGGCGAAAAAAGCGTAAATTTGCGGTTGCCCTTACAGGCATCACACCGACGTATACACACCCGATATGAACATCACAATAGTAGGCACAGGATACGTAGGACTGGTATCCGGAGCATGTTTCGCCGAAATAGGCGTTGACGTCACCTGCATCGACATCGATGCCGCCAAAATCGAAAGGCTGCGCCAAGGCCTCATACCCATCTACGAGCCCGGACTCGACGACCTGGTAAGCCGCAACGTCGCCGGCGGACGACTGCACTTCGGCACAGACCTACGCGAAGTCCTCGACAACAGCGACATAGTATTCTGCGCCGTAGGCACGCCCCCGGACGAAGACGGCTCGGCAGACCTGAGCTACGTCCTCGAAGTAGCGCGCACCTTCGGCCGATACATCAACCACTACACCCTACTGGTCACCAAAAGCACCGTACCCGTAGGCACATCACGGCTGATCAAACAAACCATACAGGACGAACTCGACGCCCGAGGCCTCGACATACCCTTCGAAGTCGCCTCCAACCCCGAATTCCTCAAAGAAGGAGCCGCCATCAAAGACTTCATGTCCCCCGACCGCGTAGTCATCGGCATCGAAAGCGACCGCGCACGACGAGTCATGGAACGCCTCTACCGACCATTCCTGCTCAACAACTTCCGCGTCATATTCATGGACATCGCCTCCGCCGAGATGACCAAATACGCCGCCAACGCCATGCTCGCCACCCGAATATCGTTCATCAACGACATCGCCAACCTCTGTGACCTCACCGGCGCCGACGTCAATATGGTACGCAAAGGCATAGGCAGCGACGCACGCATAGGCAGCAAATTCCTATACCCCGGTTGCGGATACGGCGGCTCGTGCTTCCCCAAAGACGTCAAAGCACTCATGCACACCGGCGCCATACACGGCTACCACATGCGCGTCATCGAAGCCGTAGACGCCGTCAACGAAGCACAGAAACTGCGCCCCGTCGAAATACTGCGCCAGCGCCTTGGCGACCTCCACGGACGACACATAGCCATCTGGGGCCTCGCCTTTAAGCCCGAAACCGACGACATGCGCTGCGCCCCCGCACTCGTAGCCATCGACGCCCTGCGCCAAGCCGGAGCCACCATACGCGCCTACGACCCCATAGCCATGGACGAATGTCGCCGCCGATTGGGCGACACCATCCAATACGCCACAGACATGTACGACGCCTGCATCGACGCCGACGCACTGGTACTGCTCACCGAATGGAAACAATTCCGCCTGCCCTCGTGGCGAGTCGTAGCACGCGCCATGCGCGGCAACCTCATCGTCGACGGCCGCAACATCTACCAAGGCGCCGACCTCGCCGAAGAAGGCCTCGAATACCACGGCCTCGGAATACCACCCACCGCCGCCGTAACCGACCGACAAAAACAATAAGAACAATGAGAATAATGAGAACAATAAGAAAAAGATGAGAACAAAGCATCGCTCCCATCGCTCCCATCACTCACATTATTCCTAAAAATAGAATAAATCCATACATTTCGACACTATTATGGAATCCCGCATCCTCCTGTCACTGGCCCATATGGGCGGCGGCGAAAAAAAATACGTAGACCACGCCTTCGAGACCAAC
>CAKTOT010000100.1 GCA_934590135.1 uncultured Muribaculaceae bacterium | reverse complement strand
TAGCGCTTGCGCAGAGAAGCGGAGCAAGAAATCGCGTAGCGCTTGCGCAGAGAAGCGGATTGCTTGTGCAGTTAATGCCGAGTGACACCGCGCGGAGGCGGATGGTGATGGTGCTGCGGCACGAAAATAGGATAGGGGTAGGCTGATTATATATCTGATAATCATCCGATTAGATGTGTTAATATAATTTAGCAATTATTTGTGCTCAAATGATTTTGTGTAGCACCTTAAAAAGCAGTATATTTGCGCAATAAAACACGGCCTCGGCCGTATATACATGAAAAAAGGAAACTAAACAACCACATTAAGAACTATTCGCTATGAAACAAAAACTATGTCTGACCTTAGCCCTCGGCACAGCGCTTATGCTGGCATCCTGTGGCAAAAAGCTCGGCCAATTCAGCCAAGACTATTTCAACGTCAACCCCAATCCGCTGGAGGTTGTCGGCGAAAAGGTTCCCGCAACTATCACCGGTAATATCCCCGGTAAGTTCTTCGTCAAGAACGCCGTAGTTACGGTTACCCCCGTGCTTGTGTACAACGGACAAGAAACCACTTCCGTTCCCTACACCTTCCAGGGCGAAAAGGTGCGTGGCAACAATCCCGTTGTATCCTACGAAAATGGTGGAACCATCACCATCCCCGCAGCTTACGCATATACACCCGAGATGGCCAAGAGCACACTTGCCCTTGACTTCGTCGTTACTCAGGGCAAAAAACAATACGTACTGCCCCGCGTCAATGTTGCCAACGGCATTATCGCAACTGCTGCCCTCGCCGACCCCGCAACCGTAAATCCCGCCCTCGGCAAGGATGCTTTCCAGCGTGTCATCAATGAAAAATACGCTGCCGACATCAAATTCCTCATCAATCAGGCCAATATTCGCTCTTCCGAGCTGAATACCAACGCCATGACCGAGTTCCACAACTCTTTGATGGCTGCCAACGGCGACAGCACTCGTGTCATCAACGAAATCAACATCCAGTCCTACGCATCGCCTGACGGCGCTTACGACTTTAACGAGCGTTTGGCTCAGAATCGTGAAGACAACACCAAAGGCTACGTTTCGGGTCGCCTCAAAAAAGACAAAATCACCGAATTCGGCGAACTGACCGCAAACTTCACAGCCGAAGATTGGGAAGGCTTCCAGAAACTCGTCAGCCAGTCCAATATTCAGGACAAAGACCTCATCCTCAGCGTCCTGTCTATGTACAAAGACCCCGAAGAACGTGAACGCGAAATCCGCAACATCTCCACAGTCTTCGAGCAGCTGGCCGAAGAAATTCTGCCGCAACTCCGCTACTCGCGCATCACAGCTTCTATCGACGTAATAGGTAAGAGCGATAGCGAAATCAACAAATGCTTCGACAACGATCCCTCCAAGCTGTCCATCGAAGAACTGCTCTACGCTGCCACCCTCACAGATGACAACGCTCGCCGCATGAAGATCTACGAAACCGCTACCCGTCAGTATCCCAACGACTATCGTGGATGGAACGACCTCGGTCTTACACAGTATGTAGCTCGCGACTACGACAAGGCCAAAGCTTCCTTCGAGCGTGCAGCTCAACTGGCTCCTGCCGGTGCCGAGCCCAAACTCAACCTCGGTCTTATCGAAATGGTTAACGGCAACTACCGTGCCGCCAACCAGTACTTCGGCAATGCTGCCGGTGCTGAATCTCTGGGCGATGCCCTCGGCGTATACTACCTGAAGCAGGGCGACAACGCTTCCGCAGTTCGCGCTTTCGGTGACTCCAAGAGCAACAACGCCGCTCTGGCTCAAATCCTTACCAAGGACTATACCAAGGCTAAGAGCACTCTTGCCGGTATCAATAAGCCCGACGCTACCACCTACTACCTGATGGCAGTTCTGGGTGCTCGCACCAACAACGAGCAGATGCTCACCTCCAACCTGCGCCAGGCTATCAAGCTGGACAGCAGCATGGCACAGCGTGCAGCCAACGACCTCGAGTTTGATGCTTTCAACATCTCCGGTCTGACAAAGTAAGCACCTCACGTCCGTAAGGACGCATCTTATAGCGGCGTATGCCTCCCATCAGCGGACGGCATACGCCGCTTCTTTGTCTTGAATTATCGGAGGTTCGAGCTCTTGCATGAACGTTACAGCAAGCCGGGTATACCGCAATAAGGGTATACCCGGCTTTTGTGTCGTATGCCGATTGCTTGGTGTCGGCCTTATGATTTATGTTTCGGCATAAATGCCGTGATTATGCTTTATGTTTGTTTGGTGGGCGATTTTTGTTTACTTGTTGCGAGCAGCACGTTTTTCGAGCTGCTTTTCGACGGCTTCGACGGCAACGTCAAAGGCTTCCTCAAAGGTGTCGGCTGTTTTGCTGGCTACGATTTCGCCGTTCTGGGGTATGGCGACACGGATGGTCACTTCCTTGTTGAGGGCGGTTTCAGGTTTGATGAGGTTGAGATTGACATCGAAGGTGTCGATTTCCGGGTTACGACGTCCGATACGCTCGGTTTTCTTGTTGATGAAGTTGACGAGGCGGTCTGCAATCTCGAAGTGGATAGCTTTGATACGTACGTTCATAGTTTTCCTCCTTTTTTAATGGCACGCGGGTGTGCCTGTTGATAATTTTGTTGTAACTCTCGGTATGATATATGAGTATATAGCTGGGTGGTGGCCAAAGAGGCGTGTCCCAGCAATTTCTGTACTGCATCAAGGTCGGCGCCACCGTTGAGCATATCTGTGGCGAAAGAGTGGCGCAAGACGTGTGGGCTGCGTTTGGCGCTATGCGCTACGGGGTCCAATTCCTTGTGAACTATGCGGTTGAGTAGGCCGTAGTATAGCGGCTCGCCGCTTTCGCGTACCATCAGTGTCGGTGTGTGCCGTGTTCCGGTGACCTGTGCTCGTAGTCGGCGGTAGCTGTCTATATGTTCGGCCAGTTCGGGCGCTATGGGTATGATGCGTTCCTTATTGCGCTTGCCTATGACGCGCACTTGGCATTGGGCGGTATCGGTATTGTCGTCTGTGAGGGATATAAGTTCGGCGGCGCGCATTCCGGTGGCATATAGTAATTCGACGGCGAGACGATCTCGAACTTCGCGGAAGTCTGCACGGTCTATGGGAGCGTCGAGCACGGCCGCCGTGTCTTCTGTCGGGACGAAACGTGGTAGTACTTTGGGCGCGTGTGCCAATTCGAGATCTCTTGTCGGATCTGTGGTATATCCGTGATAACGTGCAAGATAGCGGTAGAACGTGCGTATGCAGGACATCCTGCGGCGTATGGTGGTTTGTGCCAATCCTCTTTGGGTCATATCGGCAAGCCATGCGCGGATGTCCGAGCGCGTCACTGTCGCCGGGTCCACGATGTCGGTGTCGTCATCCGTATCCCAGTCCACACCTGTGAGGAAGCGTGTCCAGTCCTTCAGGTCCTTAGAATAAGACAATACGGTGCAAGCTGAATGGTTCAGCTCACACCGTAGGTATTCTAAAAAGGATTTCGTCAGCATATCTCACATAATGATAAGCATCTGATGCCGGGCCGTGATGCCCGTGCGCCTTCTTATCGTATGTGCGAATTTACGGCTTCCTTTTGTCTTTTCCAAATAAATTCGGAGAAAAAACTTCTGCTCTGTATTCGTTCCCCCTTTCCGGTATAAGTTTACGGTCTGACTGTCAAAGGCTTTCGTTGTGAAAGAAAAATTTGTATGTCGACCTTACTTTTTTCTATCTGATGGAGGTGGAAATTGCCTACATTGTCGGTGTTGGCACTTCCCGGTGCGAAGACGGATGATTAGTCCTCGACGCTGCGAAGTTTCTGTACGTAAACAGCCTTCATCATTTTCTTGCGGTTGACAACCGAAGGTTTCTGGAAGGCTTGACGTGCGCGGAGTTCTTTGACAACGCCGGTGCGCTCGTATTTACGTTTGAACTTCTTGAGAGCTTTCTCGATGTTTTCGCCTTCTTTTACTTGTACGATGATCATTTTTGTGTTAGGTTGTTATTTGATTTATAGCTTTTTATGTCTTTGTGCTTTGCTAAGTATGCGTGGATGCCGATGACGGCGGCTTTTCCGCAGACTTTTAGCGGGGCAAAATTACAAATCTTTTCTGATACGGCCAAATTTTCGGAATATAACTTTTGTCATTTTACTCAATTTCAGAATATTCAAAATTTCCTGAACTATGTCGGAGCCTGTTTGTCGTTGCGTATTGCGGTTAGAGGCTTGAGCCAAAGACGTCGTCGGCCGAGCACGTGCGTTTGCCGACTGCATCGGAGATGTCGAAGTCGTGAGTGCAGTACGACAGCGAAATAGGTGCGTATGAGTAGAAGTATTCCTTGGCGACAAAACCTCCGCTGTAATTGCGAGGCATCTGTTTGGTCGAGTGCCATCCTTTACCCTTATATATATAAATGGTATATGTTCCGTTGGGGACGTATATTGAGGCTGTGTCACCTGAGGCGATGTATGTGTTGCGTACTATCTTGCCGGCGCATTTTACGATGGCTACGGCATCCGAGTGTGTCGTAGTGTCGTTTTTGATAGTAATCTTGGAGTTGTTGTTTCCGTCTAAGGGTGCGTTGCCGTAAGGTGTGTGTCCGGTGGGCATACTATTGTCGGCGTATCGGGCACTGTCTGTGAGCGCATTTTGGTATTTTCGGGCGTTTGTGTCTTCGGAATAGTATATCGGGGCGTCAATTGTGCTTTCGTCGTGATTGTCAACGCACAACTTGACGCATACCATTGTGAGAATAAAGAGTATGAATAGCAGACGGCTCATAATTGGAGAGTTTGGCAGATAATGGGTGTGAAGTGATAATGTAACACGTTGTCGGACTTTGTGATAGTCTTCCTCCGCTTTGGGGATGGCGAGTGTGGTCGGTTAGGTGGGTGTGATTGGGTGTTGCTTGGTTATGCTGAGACGTAATGCTTAGGGATTGGCATTGGCGTCCGAGCTAATCCACAAGTGACTGCAAAGTTACAAAAAATAATGATTCTGTCGGCATATTTGAACTAATATTTTTTGGGGTGACGATTCTGCGTTGACCTTTTGGAGGCATTTGATGTTTGCCGATTCAATGCAAATCAGTTCAGGCGGATTCGGCCTATTCGGTGGAAGTCAGTGATAAATTCTGTATCGGGGTATGCCACTATGCTTGTGGAAGCCGCTAAGATTGATTATAGTGTTAAAGTTGGCAAATTTGAGCGTTAAAATGGATTAAAATTCGTACTTTTACAAGTCAAAAACAAGCTCGTCTTTATGCCATTGCATTTGCCGGTCGAGTCCGAGGTTTATGACAATGTAGCGCAATTAAAAACCCTAATAACTAATAATCTCGAATAAAACAATGAGAACATCCTTACGCCTTCTTGCTGCGGCTGTGACGATGCTGACTATCGGCGCCGATATGTCTGCATTGACTACAGACGAGCCCATCACCATCTCCGGCAAGGAGTACACCTTGCGTACGTATGTACGTCGCGACATAGGCCCGGGTACGACTTATACTCGGTACAGTGTCCTCGGTTTCCCGCTCAATGTCAATGTCATCACTATGGACCTTGACAATCCTTACAACACGCTTGAAACTATGCAGGCCAAAGATTGTACGAACAACACCGAGACCCTGGCATCTGCGGCGGCTCGCTATACGACGACCGGACATAAGGTTACCGGCGGTGCCAACGGCAACTTCTGGTGCGTAAGTTCGCAGTATCCTGCGGCCGATTTTCTGGTAGGCACCGTGTTCGGCGCTGACGTGCGTGACGGTAAGGTCATCACCAATACGGTGATGGTTAACGACCCGTGGTGCGATATCTATCAGACACCTATCGTCGGCCTTGATAAAGACAAAAAACTATGGCTCAAACCTATGGGATGGAAAGGAGTCGTCAAGAGCGACAAATTCGATGCCACAGAGTTTACGCAGGTCAATCGTGTGGTGCACGATGGCCAGATGTGTATGTATAACAGCTACTTCGGCCGGGACAAGTCATTCCAGCCCGTCGAAGGTTATGCCAACGGCAACACCTGGCACTGGCGCATCATCGAAGGCGTCAGCACCGAGGTATACCTTGACTTCTGCGAAGGCGAGCAGTGGAAGGTCGGTGAGGATATGCGTTGCGTCGTACGCAAGGTCGTGCCCAATGCCGGTACCGGAAAATTGGGCGACTACGAAATGGTCTTTGTGGGACGCGGCGCGTGTGCCGAGGCTCTCAACAAATTGGCAGAGGGCGATATAGTCACCGTCAACCAAGGATGGACCACATACGACACCAAAGAGACCCCGCGTCTGTACAATTGTATACAGGGTCTGTCCAATATCATTAATGACGGTGTCAATGATGACGCCGGCAACGCCCTGGATTACAATGCTAAAGTATACTCGCGCACCGGATACGGCTCCTCGGCCGACGGGCGAACGTTGTATATAATGGTTATAGACAAATCCACCGACTTTGAATGGGGACCCTCGGCCGGCTGTACTACAGCCGATATGGCCGACATTGCTCGCCACCTCGGATGCACCACTATGTCTGTGGTTGATGCCGGCGGTTCGGCCCAGCTCTTTGTACAAGACCGTGTAGTCAATACCACCACCGAGACAGTGCCGCGAGCCATTGCCAACGGTATGTTCTGTGTATCCACTGCGCCCGAAGACAATACTGTGACACGTATCGCCTTCAATGATGTGGATATCACCGTTCCGGCCTATGCCACCACAATTCCGCGTATTCTCGGGTACAACAAATATGGCGACCTTGTAGATGACAACTTCTTTGACGCACAACTGAGCTGTGATGCAAATTTGGGCACCTGCGAGGGCAATGCCTTTATGGCCGGTAGCACTCCCGGAGTGGGCACCCTGACTGCCACTTATGGAGACTGCACCATTTCCAAGCAGATAGAAGTCGTCAAGGCAGACGTTGCATTGAAGCTCTCCAATATCATTATAGACGATATTCGTGAGTATATGCTTGAAATCGTTGCCAATGTCAATGGCGAACAATACAATTATGACCCCACCGAATTCCAATGGGAAGTAGGTGATCGCAGCATAGCCGACATTGATGTTCACGGAATGCTTCGCGGCGCCAAGAACGGAACGACCACCATTACCGGTACGCGCGGCGAACTTGTGATGACCGCTACGGTCAATGTACAGATACCCGAAGGCGAGGCCGTATCCCAAGACAGCTGGGACAACTGGACACTCTCGGGCACGGGCATCAAGGATGCCACCGTCACTGCCGACGGCGATGTGACATTCAATGTCAAGAGCCTTCGCGGTGCTTATGTACAATTCAAGAAAGGATACGACATCTTCAGCTGCCCCGACAGCCTGACGGTCAATTTCTATACTTCGGCCAAGTTTAATTCGGTGACCTTCTGCGTACGCTCAGCCGGGTCCAAGAATATCAATATAAAGGTTGAGCCTGCCGATGGCCTCGAATACTTCCAGCCCACATCTACCGAAGCTAAGGTGACGGGTGCTGACGGCGTAACCCGCCGCTGCCGTATGTATGTTCCGGCCGGAAGCGCGGAGATGCAAGTCGTCCTTCCGATAAGTGTTTTGGGCGAGCCTTCGTATGTAGGTACTTATCCCATTAATATGCAGTTTGTACGTTTCGGCCTGCTTGGCTCGGCACAGGATAATATGGGTACGCATACGATGCGTGTAGGACGCTTGGTGGCACACTACGACCGCAATAATGCTGTTGAGGATATAGC
>CAKTOT010000099.1 GCA_934590135.1 uncultured Muribaculaceae bacterium | reverse complement strand
CATAATGCCGCCACTTTTGCACCTCGGCATTTTGTGAATTACTGAACACGGCTTTTGCTGCAGTGACAAACGAGCCACTGAACACTGCATTGCGAAGTTCCTGGTCGTTCAGCGGCACTCCGGCGATGTTTATAGTCCCGAACCATTGCTTTATCTCCGGCTCTGTACCCTCGCAGATGAATACGACAAGCCGCGACTGCAGAATCCTTTGTTTCAGCACATTGTCCAATCCTGTGAAGTATGTTTCTTTTCCATTTACGGTAATGGCGAAATTGTCTTTCACGAAACGTCCAAAAGAGGTGATACGCTGTTGGCCGTCAAGCACCTCCAATTGACCCGAAGGTGTTTGATTGAAGTATATAAGTCCAAGTGGATAGCCTTTAAGAATAGACTCGATGACAGCCACATCCCTTTTGCCATCATTATAAATATAATGACGTTGATATTCAGGTTGTATGGTTAGTTTTCCCTCTAACCCGAATAGGCCTTTACCCTCGTATTCGTTATAAACGAAGCCTTGGCAGATATCGCCTATTGTTATGTCTGTACGAAGTGTTGTTTTCATTTGCGTCTGCGTATTAGGATTCGTGAATATGACCGACGACCTTTGACGTATGGTCTGTCATATTTAAACGCGCCAGTAATCACCAACTTATGAATATTAGCATTGACAGATGTGGATGGATTCTCTGTTATTCCCACAATTTCAAATTGCTCAGGGCAATATTTGTCAAGCCACGAAATAGGGACGCCCATAACGCCGTCATAATCGGATGGTATTGAATCTGTAAACGGCACCTCTATGGCATTATAATTGTCGTAATGGTCGTATTCCGGCTTATCTTTCAGCTCCCTATGCTTCGAATAGCGCAGATTGTCGGCCATAGTCATAAGTGCGAGAGGCTCGTGTCGTCGTCCATGGTCTATATTCGTAAACCAACGCACGCCTTTTACTCGAATGAATTTGCGACCCGACTCGTCAATCCGCCACCCGGCGGCGTTCAGCGGATACTCTTGCGGGACTTCAAACTCACGATCTCCACTGTGTATAGTCGAACCCATCCACATTTTATTTGCCATAATCAACGGAAACGTCTCTTTATATGTTATGGCATTGATATTTCCTATGATTATAAACTGTTTATCGGCTTCCGTTATCCAGGCAAGAAACTCACGGAAAAGAGAGAAAGGCGGATTGGTGACGATGATGTCGGCCTGATTTCGCAGAGCCGTAACCTCTGCGCTACGGAAATCCCCATCACCATCAAGGTATTTCCATTGCAAGTCGTCAATATCTATATGACCGTCACCTGTGATATCGCTGTCAAGGACAAATATTTTGCCGTGTGTCTTGGACTTGTCCACATCGAATTGCGGCGATGACTGCTCGTATTCCGAGAACAAACCACCTAATATCATCTTCTTGCTTTCGGGCGCGTAACTTGTCGAAATAAGCCTTTTCAAACCAAGCGAGTCAAATTTTGCCGCGAAATACCGTGTAAAATTGCTCCATTCAGGATCATCGCAAGGCAATAACAGCGTTTTATCCCTAAAAACATCAGGATTATACTCGAGATACGCATTCATTTCCACCTCAATATCATGGTACTGGGTGTAAAACTCATCATTCTTCCCGGCTTGTGCTGTTCGAAGGTCTTCGTTTGCCATAGAACTCTGTTTTCATGCCACAAGCTCCGAATGGCAACTGTGAATAAAAGAAAAGCGGGAGCCTTACAATTGCTCATTCCGCTTTCAGAGGCATTTGGCCTGGCCCATCACAGTGGATTGAGCAACGAAGACCCCGCTCCTATATGCAAACACCTCGACCTATTCGTCCTATTAGTCGTAATAAGTCGGACAGGTATATACACACCAGCGGCGTCCATCGCTGCACTATCCTTGACTGTGATTCTGAAAATGGCCAAATTTTCTGAAAGCCAAGAATAAGCGTAGATGTACGCTTTCATATTTAAGACCACAGCGATGCCATTACTCTTAACGGCAATATGCTGAGTGGTTCGATTGCAAATTTACAAACTTCTATCGTATTAGCCATTGAACAACCCATACTATTTTCAAAAAAAACAAATGCACACCGACACCACCCCTACCCTGCCGCGGCGACACCCTACTTTTAGGATATGGGGGAGTATGGCGGCGGGGGGCGAGGCGGGCATTAATCCAATTTTTGGGTATTGTCGCGCAAGTGTTAACGGTTGTAATTTTGCATCCGAAAATGACAGATGAAATCCGGCACGCCCATACGGGGGCGATATTGCACGGATATACTATACTAACACACAATAGGACAATTCAATGGAAAAACTCTTCACACGGCTGTCCGCCGTTGCCGTCTGCCTGGCCATAGGCGCGGGCTGCGCCTGCGCGGCAGCAGACAACGTACCGGACAGCGCCAAGATAGCCAAGCGCCCCTTCCTGTCGCGCCTGAGCGTCGGCGGATACGGCGAGGTGGCCTACAGCCGCAATTTCTACAGCGACAACGTCAACCGCTACAGCCATGCGGCAGACTACCGCAACGCGCCTTCGCACGGACGTTTCGACATCCCGCACGTCGTGGTCATGCTCGGCTATGACTTCGGACGCGGATGGACGCTGGGCAGCGAAATCGAATTTGAACACGGCGGCACCGAGAGCGCCGTCGAAATCGAAAACGAGGAAGTCGGCGAATACGAAAAAGAAATCGAGCGCGGCGGCGAGGTCGCCCTCGAACAGTTCTGGATTCAGAAGTCCTTCCGCCCGCAGTTTAATATTCGCGCCGGACACCAGGTGGTACCCGTGGGCGAGACCAACGCGCACCACCTGCCCACCGAGTTTTTCACCGTCTACCGTCCCGAAGGCGAGAACGAAATTCTGCCCTGCACATGGCACCAGACCGGCATCGAGGTCTGGGGACGCGCCGGGGCATGGCGCTACGAGCTGATGGGATTGGCCGGGCTTAACTCGCTGCATTTCTCCAAAGACCGGTGGATCAACGGCGGCGCCGCCAGCGCCTTCGAATTCTCCCCGGCCAACAAATACGCCGTGGCCGCCCGCATCGACAATTTCAGCATCCCCGGACTGCGCCTGAGCGTCAGCGGCTACTATGGGCACAGCTTCAACAACACCCAGATGGCCGACAACGGCAAGTACAAGAACGTCAAGGGCGAAGTGGCCATCGGCGCCTTCGGCCTGCACTACGCCGGAAGCGGGTGGATAGTACGTGCCAACGCCGATTACGGCTACCTCAGCGATGCCGATATCATCAGCGACTACAACCGCCAGCAGTCCAAAACCTCGCCGTACAAGCGCACCAACGTCGGCAAAGGTGCCTGGACCGCCGGCACCGAGTTCGGATATGATCTGCTGCGCTTCTTCCCCGGCAAGCACCCCAAAGACAGCCGGCTGTACCTATTCGGACGCTATGAATATTATGACGCCTTTATTCCTACGGCCAACCTGCCCACGTACACCTGGACCGAGCGTCATCGCATTGCCCTCGGTGTCAACTACTACCCGATGAAGCAGATTGTCATCAAGGCCGAATTCTCAGAACGCTTTCTACACAGCCAGTACAACAACGAGCCGTCCGTCAATATCGGCATCGCCTACTCCGGCTTTTTCCTCTAAGCGCACACATAATGAGAATGAGCATAAGCATATAAACAACATAAAATAATACTATACACATGTACAAGAAAATTCTTCCGGTACTTGCTACCGCGCTGCTTTTCGGATCATGCAGCGACAACAACGAGCCCAACGACCCCACAAACGACAAAGACGCCAAGTACGAGACCATCGCTCAGCAGTATCTCGACAACACCGTCAATATCACGTATAAGAACCTGGCCGACAACGCCGAGCAGCTTGTCAACGACCTCGTAGCCTTGCAAGCCGCCAAGACCGATGCCAATGTCGAAAAAGCCTGCAAGACCTTCCTCGCCGCCCGTCAGTGGTGGGAGCGCAGCGAGGCATTTCTCTTCGGTGCCGCCGCCGACTTCGGCATCGACCCGCACATCGATTCATGGCCGCTGGACCGTGCCGGACTCGTAGCCGAGATGTCTAACGCCGACCACATTGCCGCTATGGCCGCCGAAGACGGCGACGAATGGGCCGGAGCACACCTCGGCCCGGAACTCCTGGGCTTCCACGGCATCGAGTACATCATCTTTGCCGACGGACAACCCAAAGCTGCAAGCGCCATCCCCGACAACGAACTCATCTACGCCATCGCTGTGGCCGGCGACCTACGCAACAAGACCTTCCAGCTGCAAGTATCCTGGACCGGGGCAGACAACGCGCCCGCCGACCGCGTGCAGAAACTTGACGACCTCGAATGGGCCTACACCGTAGCCAACGGCGAATACTCCTACTGCGAGAACATGCTCAATTCCGGCCGCGCCGGTAGCACCTACCGTTCTTGGACCAACGCCATGCAGGCCATCGTCGACGGCGCCATCGACATCGTGGACGAAGTAGGTACGCAAAAAATCGGCAAGCCCCACACCGGCGAGGACGTCAACTATATCGAGTCGCCTTACAGCCACATGTCCATCACCGACTTCCACGACAATATGATTAGCGTCGAAAATGCCTATATGGGCGGCATCGAAGGGCGCCGCGATGAGAGCAAATCTCTGCACAGCTACATCAAAGCCGTCAACGCCGATCTCGATGCACGCGTAATCGCAGCCATCTCAAACGTCGAAGAAAAAATTGCAGCAATGAAAGCCCCATTCGTGAGCAACTACACCGACCCGTCAGCCGCCACAGCTATGGCTGCATGCAACGACCTTGTAGACGTACTTACCGAAGTCAAAGCACAACTTGCCAAATAAACTAAGAATTAAGATATGAAGCATATTTATCCGGTTTTGATCGCGTTGATGACCATCGCCACAGCCTCGTGCAGCGATGACAAGCCCACGCCAAAGCCCGATACCAATGACGAACTCGCCGACGAATACTACGCCGGCGGGCGTCTTGGTACAACATTCAATACATCGGCCACCGCATTCTCCGACCCCACCCCCGCCGTTGAGGAAGCCGGAATGACCGACCATTTCAAATACGGCGAATTGTTCTTTGAACGCACCTTCAACCAAAGCACCAAGCCCTTCAACGGACTCGGACCTTTATATGTGCGTTCGTCATGTGTATCATGTCATCCCGGATACGGACACGGCAAGCGCATGGACCGATACCGTGCCAACGACTGGGGCAACGGATACCTACTCGTACTCACCGACCGCAACGACAACTACCTGTCATCGCTGACCGGTATGCCGCAGACCAAGGCCGTAGAACCATTCAAGGCCCCGTTAGACGAAGAAAAAATCGTCATCAATTGGCTACCATACACCGATGAATGGAACAACACCTTCCCCGATGGCGAGACATACTCGCTGATATATCCGGAAGTCACCATCCCCGAAGACGCATTCTATGTACCGCTGGAAGTCAATAATCAACCTATAGCCTACTCCGACCTCGTGGTACGTCTCGAGTCTACCATCGGCATCTATGGTACCGGATTGCTGGACGCCATTGATGATGACGACCTCAAGGCCCAGTACGCGCTCGAAGAAAAAGCCGGAGCGCGCATCAATCCCGCCATATTCAAAAACGGCGAATGGACCTCGTTGTACGGCAAGACAACTCACCCCAAGCGCTTTACCTACGCCCTGTCACGCGGCCCGCTACAAGATGCCGCCGGTGCCAACGCTATTTGGAACATTACCAACGTCACGCGCAGCGATCGCCGATACCACTATATGACGGCCGCATACGCACGTACAGCAGCAGCCGATCCGGATGTTCAGTCTAAGTTTTATGCCTTCTTCCCGGAATGGAACAAGACGGGCAATGTCTCCGAAGATATCTATAACTACCTTATGAACAAAGAGCTCCCGGCCGAAATGACAGATAACGACTATGTTGACTTTATGATTTGGCATCGCGGCCTTGCCGTCCCGGCAGCGCGCGATCTCGATGACCCGCAAGTCAAAAAAGGTCGCGAATTGTTCACGCAGATAGGTTGTGCAACCTGTCACCGCCCGACATGGACCACAGGCGAAGACAAGTTCACAGACCCCAACGGCTTCTTCAAAGATGCGGATGCACGATTGCCGCGCTACCCCAACCAGAAGATTTGGCCGTACACAGACATGGTACAACACCGTCTCGAAATGGTTAATAATATTCGTACCGGCTGGTGCCGCACTACACCGCTATGGGGACGCGGCCTATCGGCGATATGCTCCGGACACAGCGACCGTTTGCACGACTGCCGCGCACGCAATACACTCGAAGCAATAATGTGGCATGGCGCCGCCAATTCGGACGCACGTGCCTCCGTGGAGAATTTCCGCAAGCTCTCCAAGTCCGAGCGAGATGCCGTGGTACGATTCATCGATGCAATCTAACCCCCACACAATGCCAGCCAACATCCTACGTCCTGTAGCAACACTATCCATAGTCACGCTTGTCGTACTCGTCGCCTCGATGGCAACGCTGTCGGCAGGCGTGACTTGCGGATGGTCCGAGGATTTATATTCGTCTTGGCCGATGATGACGCTTTGGGGGCTTCTCGCTGTATGCGCCTCAATAATCTCCTATAGCACAAGGCTATGGCATCGTCCGGTAGTACTTATGATACACGCATCCTTTATACTAATTCTTACCGGGGCTCTAATGACGCACCTCACCGGCTCAGAAGGCACGGCTCATCTGCTTCCGGGTCAAAGCACAGACAGCATCATAACGGCACAAGGCGAAACCGTGCCGCTGTCGACTCGTATCACATTAAAATCCTTTGATATTGAAACATATCCGGGAACAACTGCTCCCAAAGACTTCGTTTGCACTCTGGCAGATGGGTCAAACAATATCGTAACGGCATCGCTCAACAGACCCGGGCACATCGCCGGATGCTCAATTCTTCCGGAAAGTTATGATGCCGACGGCAATGGCGTGACGCTTAATGTCAACCGCGATATGATAGGGTTGCCGTTGACATTTGTCGGCTACATCCTGCTGGCCGTTACGCTCATAGCCTACTTCTTCGGACGTCGAACACAGTGGAGAGCTGCCATACGACGTCTTTCGACCACGGTAGCTGCATTACTTATTTTTTTCACCGCAGCCAAGGCAGAACTATCGCCGGAAGCATCAGAGACTTTTAACACCCTCGCGGTATATCACAACGATCGTATCTGTCCGGTATCAATCCTCGCACGCGACTTCACTGCGACAATTACAGACGGGGCTTCGTCTTTTGAAGGGAAAAACGCCGAAGAGATCTTCGAAGGTTTCGTTTTTGATTTCGGCCATTGGAAATCTCAGCCGATAATACGAGTCAAAGACAATGAATTATGTCGCATCCTCGGTTGTGACGGACACGCATCTTATGTCGATTTTTTCGATGCTGTGGCATCGGGACGCATAGATGCCGAGCGCCAGGGCGATAGTCGCAAACGTGCCGATATAGACCGCTTTGAAGCTGTCAATATGGTTGTCAGCGGCGAATTGCTGAAAGTGTTCCCCGTGCGCGACAGTACCGGGACGGTGGCGTGGTACGCTCCCACAGACCGTCTACCGGCAGACATGGACGGCGACAAATGGATGTTTGTGCGCAAGGCCCTGGGCCTGCTCAACGAACAAGTGCTATGTAACAACGACAAAGCTCAATGCCAGATATTGGAAGCTATAGGCCGCTACCAAAGGCACGAAACTACCGGGATACTTCCGTCTCCGGAACGACTATCTCTGGAACGAACTTATGCCGGATTGGCCTCCGGGCATATCCCTGCCGTTGCGGCGGTTATTATCGGCGTTATACTGTACATTCTTATGACGACAGGCCGCATAAAAACATGCATTCTACGACGATTGTGCGTAGTGACGGCGCTTTTGTTGTGGCTATGGCTGACCATAATGATAGTTATGCGCTGGAGCGTTTGCGGCCATATACCCATGTCCAACGGATACGAAACAATGCAATTCCTGGCTTGGTGTCTGACCACCGTCATTATGGTTTTTAGCCGTATCTACGTATTGCTGCCTATGGGTATACTTGCCGCCGGATTAGCTATGTGTGTAGCCTCTATGAGCGGCGCCGGAGCATCCGTCACCGGATTAATGCCGGTACTCAATTCGCCGTTGCTGTCAGTACATGTCGCGATGATGATGCTGTCCTATGCGCTGTTTATGCTTATGGCCTTGACGGGCGTGACCGCTATGATACGGCGCGGTGACGCGGCACGCCTTGCCGACATCAGCCGCGTAATGCTATACCCGGCACTGGCACTTCTGACCATAGGCATATTCATCGGAGCCATCTG
>CAKTOT010000098.1 GCA_934590135.1 uncultured Muribaculaceae bacterium | reverse complement strand
GTGGGCGACCTCGAGTGGCACAATACCGGATTCGAGGCCAAGGCTGTTGCGGCTCTCGCCGACATCCCGGTGCGCATGATAAGCTACGGCGGCAGCAATTACAACGTCTCTATGCTTGTACGTCGCCAGGACAAAATTGAGGCGCTCAATCGCCTGAGTCGTGCGCTGTTCGGCTGATTGATACAACGGCTACCGCAGCCGTATCAGCTGTAATGGCTATAATAGCTGTTGCAATTATATGGTTTTAACAGTCAGTGGGTTACTCGGCGTTGTCTCCGCCGTATTGCTCGATGTATGCCTCGGCGGCCAGGCACAATTCATCGTACCATTCCCGGCCGAATCGGGCCGTCAGCGGCTCCTTCAAGAACTTGTAAGCCCGTAGACCGAGGCGACGTCCGAGCACTTCGGCACACTTGCATATTTTCCAGCGATGCAGATTGACCGCCGTGAAGTCCGGATACTCGGACAGCCGTACCGGGTAGAGGTAGCACGATATGGGCTTGCGTATGTTGCAACGTCCTTCGCGATAGGCTTTTTCGATGGCGCATAGGCATTTGCCGCCCTTGTCGTAGGTGGTGAATACGCAATTGGCATTGTCCACGATTTGGGTGACCAAATCGCCCTCCTCATCAATGTAGCTGATGCCGCACTCGTCGATGCGGCGCCGCGCGGCAGGCAGCAAGTCGTCTATAAATGTCGGCAGCGCCTCGGCTATTTGGCGGCACTCTTCTTCGGTGACCGGAGCGCCCGCATCGCCGTCTATACAGCATTGGCCCAGACATTGGTCCAAGTCGCAGCAAAAATACCGCTCGATAAGGTCCAGCGATACCAAAGTGTTCTGTATCTGAAGCATTGTTGTCTCTTCTGTGGTGTAGCTCATTTTGTGTGTACTGTTGTCGAGGTCCATGCAAGGTGATTTCGGCCGAAGATAGCGCAAGACGATTTTGTCGAAGTGGCGGTCAGCGCAAGGTGATTTCGGCCGCGCCCACCAACGCATCGTAGCGTGCACCCGGACGGCGGTTGTACAGTCTCATGCGGTAGGTGTTGCGAGTCTCGTATTTGTCGCCCTCGACGATGTCCGTGCGCCCTATGTGCGTCCCGACCGGTACGGCCAGGTATTGGTACGAATAGGCCCCTTGCTTGAGTAGCATCGCCTTGGCATAACGGCCGGTGTCGGCATCGTAATTTAGACGTGCCTCGTCCGAAAAGCGGCGTTGCACCATATCGCCGTCAATGTATATGTCCATGCCCGGCATCTGCGGCATATCCAGCGTGAAGTATACCACCGTGTAGTCGGCCGCCACATCGCTGTCGTCATCGCTGTTGTACTCGCGCACGATATACCCACCGCCGAGTGTCTCATCGTAATGGTAGCTGTCAGCCGAGCGCGGTTTGTCCGTCATCAGCACCATACGATAGTAGGGTGCCGAGTATGCCACTTGGTCCACATTCATCCCGGTGAATTGCGTCGATATAGTCTCGAAGCGCCGATACTCGTTGCCGGCGTTGAATATCAGCTCGGGCGTATGCTCGTAGTAGATATTGTCGCCCGAAACGCGCAGCGGGTGGCGCAGCGTGCGCACATCATCGTTACGGCCGTTTTGCTCTATGACCAGTGTCAGGTCGTTGTACAAGTCCGTGACTGCCGCTCCGTGCACATTGACGTTGACTGCCAGCTGCTGGTGCGCGCGGTTGTAGTCCACATCCGTGCGCGTGGTGATTTCGGCACCTAAGACGGCCGAGCCTTCGCTGACGGCCAGGCGGCATTGCAGCCAAATATCCTCCGGGTCGCTCTCCGGGTAGACTTTCAGCAGGTAATTGCCCGAGATGGTGGGGCGCACCTGCTCGTTGGGCAGTGTCAGCTTGTAGTGGACGTAATGCACGGTGGTGGCACGCGAAAAGTCGTAGTCGTCTATGGTGCCCTCGTTGAAGCCGTCAATGTACTCGACATAAGACAGTTGGTCGGGCGTCCAATCGGCGTTGCAATGCGTCAGCGAGTACCGCAAGTATTCGCGATCTTCGGACAGATGGTCGAAGCTAATGACAAATCCGCCGTTGTCCAATGTGGCAACGGGAATGCCGGTTTGGCCGCGCTGACCTCCGAGCGTGCCGACGCGCAGGGTTCGCACTGCCTCGTTGAATACGGCTGTATGAGTGTGTTCGGGTACGGCGGCCGCTCCGGCGAGTGCTGTCAAGGCCATTAAGGCCGCCAAGATGTGTCGTAGGGGCATTACCATTGTATGGGTTTAAGTCCTTGTTGTATGAGGTAGGCGTTGGCACGTGTGAAGTGGTGATTGCCGAAAAATCCGCGGTAGGCGGACAGCGGCGAGGGGTGGGGCGATGTCAGCACCAGATGGCGTTGACGGTCGATGAAAGCGCCTTTCTTGATGGCGTAACTGCCCCAAAGCATAAACACCAGACCGCGCCTATGGTTGGCGAGGTGCAAGATGACATTATCGGTGAATTCTTCCCAGCCCTTGCCTTGATGCGAGCCGGCACGATGGGCGCGCACGGTCAGTGTCGAGTTAAGTAGCAGGACACCTTGCCTAGCCCAGCGTGACAGGTCGCCGTCCGGATTGACTGGCTGTCCCGTGTCCTGTGCCACTTCGCGCAGTATATTGACCAGCGACGGAGGCAACGGCGTTCCCGGCGTCACCGAAAAGCACAGCCCGTTGGCTTGACCCACATCGTGGTACGGGTCCTGTCCGAGGATAACCACGCGTGTGTCCGCATAGGGACAAGCGTCAAAGGCCGCGAAGATTCGGGACGCGGGCGGAAATACCGTAGTCGTGGCATACTCGTTGCGGACAAAGTCGGTAAGTCGCTGAAAACTTTCGCTTTGCCATTCGGACGCCAAGGCGTCTTTCCATCCCTGTTCGATGCGTACGTTCATGTATTCGGTTGTTAGTATTTGCAAAAGTACGAAAATTTGCCTAATTTTGCACATCTCAAAAGGCAGAGATGCGACAAGCGCCCGTAGTTCAATGGATAGAATAATGGATTCCGGTTCCATCGATTGGGGTTCGACTCCCCACGGGCGTACATTCTTTAAGGAGAGTATTATTGCGACGTTGCTTGCAAGTGATTGCGAGCGACGTCAGTCTTTTGTCAAATCATTAATCCATATTTATATATGAGATACGTCTTAGCAATACTTTTAGCAGTCTGCAGTCTGACATCGCGGGCCGAAAGTGCTTGGAGCGACACCTTCAATTGGGAGGCTTCGTTGACGCTCAATCCGCCTTACAGCCCGGCGACGGCCCAAAATCGTTCCGGTGATAACATCGGCGGGGTTGAATTTAAGGGCGAATACAGCACCTTTGTCATCGATGACAGCGCCATCAAAGAGAAAAGCCAGTCGGCGCGCTTCTACTTCGGATACCTGACGCAGGCCAACGAGATGCGTGCTTATGCAAGCAGTGTCATCACCGTCAAAGCCGTTGAGAATCAATCCATCCTCGGCATCGCTTTCGAGGGCGCCAAAGTGGGCGAAGGCTACCTTTATACCGAGACCCCCGGGACATGGGATGAAGGTGTATGGACGGCGTCGGCACAGGGCGTGACCGAAGTGCAATTCTCCGTACTGGCAACCATCAACTGCATCAAGACCACCATCTCCGGAACGGAATGGAATTCGGTGGACGATATAAGTGTGGACGCTGCCGGCGAGGTCGTTTCTTGGATTGATATGCAGGGACGCCGCTACAATAGTCGGCCACAGACGGCGGGCGTATACATCTGCCGCCATGCCTCGGGCAAGGTAACGCGTACACTTATCCGATAACGGCCGGTCCGTCGCTTGTGTCACCGTGGAAATGTCGCAGAGGATATTGTCACGGCGACAGAATGGCTTTGTGCATACGCGTCCGCGAGGACGTGTCTGCATACGCTATGGCATTACAGGCTGCCGGAATCATCGGCAATGTGTATGCCTCCGCGAGGACGTGTATGCCTCCGCGCCGCTACGACGGCCGATTCGCCACTTACGATTTCGCAATAGGTCTTTGCAATAAGTTATGTAATAGGTTTTAGCAATAGGATTGGCAATATTTTTATTGCAACAGGTTTCCGATTTAAGTACTAATCATTTTTTAAGGTAATAGTATCTATGAAATTTTCAGGCTCGATAGACTTTTCGCCGAAAATAGTCTCGTCATTGCGTCATTATTCGGCGGCGCGATTCAAGTCCGACCTCATAGCCGGCGTTGTCGTCGGTATCGTCGCTTTGCCCCTGGCCATAGCCTTTGGCATCGCCTCGGGCGTCAGTCCTACAGTCGGATTGACAACCGCCATCATCGGCGGCTTCATCGTCTCGGCTTTGGGCGGCAACTCCGTGCAAATCGGCGGCCCTACCGGAGCATTCATTATTATAGTGTATAGCATCATTCAGCAATACGGGCTCGAAGGCCTCGGCGTAGCCACTTTTATGGCCGGGGCAATGCTTGTGGGAATGGGCTTGTTCCATTTGGGTACGGTCATCAAGTTCATTCCCTATCCCATAGTCGTAGGCTTCACCGCCGGCATTGCACTCACGATATTCTCTACGCAGATCAACGACTTCCTCGGACTTGGGCTGACGGATGTGCCCGGAGCGTTTATCAGCAAATGGGGCGTGTATCTCGAGCATCTCGGCGATATTTCGTGGTCGACACTTGCCGTAGGCGCCGTCTCATTGGCTATAATAGTGCTGACACCGCGCATATCCAAGCGCCTTCCCGGTGCGCTGATGGCTATAGTCCTCGTCACGGCCGGCGTGGCCTTGCTACATAGTCTTTTCCCTGAATTTGCCGTCGAGACTATCGGCGACCGCTTCGGCGATATGGAGACTGACCTTCCGGCACCGCACACCTTCGTATGGGATATGGAAGTGATTAATAACCTGATGCCGTGGGCCTTTACTATTGCCGTTCTTGCCGCCATCGAGTCGCTGCTGTCCGCCACTGTCGCCGATGGTGTCACCGGCAGTCATACCAACTCCAATACCGAACTGATAGGGCAGGGTGCGGCCAATATGGTGGTGCCTTTCTTCGGCGGTATACCCGTCACCGGTGCCATAGCTCGCACGATGACCAATATCAGCAACGGCGGCCGTACACCCGTGGCCGGAGTTATACATGCCGCCGTACTGTTGCTTATATTCCTGTTTGCCATGCCCCTTATCAACCACGTGCCTATGGCCTGTCTGGCTGCCGTACTGATAGTCGTGGCTTACAATATGAGCGGATGGCGCACGTTGGTGGCCATATTCCATACGCATCGAAGCGATATTTCCGTGCTGCTTGTGACATTCTTCCTGACGGTAGTCTTTGACCTGACCATTGCTATCGAGTTCGGATTGCTGCTGGCTATAATCTTATTCCTGCGTCGTGTGACACAGAATACCCAAATCAAGGTGTACAGCGATCGTCTTGACGTGGCCGATGGCACGGACTTGTCGCAGCACGAAGTGCTTGACGTGGCACGCGGCGTCAGTGTCTACGAAATTGACGGCCCGTTCTTCTTCGGCGTGGCCACCAAATTCGATGAAGTGATGCGTACCACTACCGGTAACCTCAAGCCCAAGGTGCGTATCATTCGTATGCGCAAAGTCTCCTTTATCGACGCTACGGGTCTGCACAACCTCGAGATTCTGATTAAGTCATCGCAGCGCGAAGGTATACACGTGGTACTGTCCGGCGTCAATGACGGCGTTCGACACTCGCTCGAACAGGCCGGTATCGATACTCTTATCGGCAAAGACAAAGTCTGCGATCACATCACCAAGGCCGTTGCAATGGCCAATGGAATCGTGGCCGAGATTGCCGAGCACGAAAAAAAACATAAAAAAACGGAGGGTGATTAAACCTTTGGTAATGTCTTTAACCACATATAGATACAACTGTATTTCGAGCATTGTTAACAATATTTTGCACAGAAAATCATCAAATATTTTGGAAAATGTTTGGTTGTATCGGAGAAAGGCTATACCTTTGCTGTGTTTTTGAAGCAAACATATTAATTAATATCTAATCTTTAAACAAAATGAAAAAGTTAGTTCTCCTTCTCGCTGTTGCATTCAGCGTATCTATGTTCTCCTGCGGTAAAGGCGAAAAAGCTGCTGCCGTTGATTCCGACAGCCTGAAAGCTGCTGAGCAGGTTGCTGTTGACACCCCCGCTGTAACTGTTGACACCCCCGCTGTTGCTGTTGACACCCCCGCTGTTGTTAAATAATCTGACATAGATCGAAGCAACATAAAAGGAGAGCCGCGCATGCGCGACTCTCTTTTTTTTTGTTGTATCCATAGAGTTGCTCCGAGGCGTCTTGGCGGTAATATATCTGCCTCGTCTCGTTGCAAAAAATCGCCCAAACGAATTTACTTTTTGCTCTACGAAGGTATTTAAGGATAGAGCCCCGAACTGCCGAGTGCTCGGTGGCTTACGCTCGGGCACCCGGTCGTCATGGCCATACTTTGCAGTACAAATAGTAATAGTATTACACTAAAATAATTAATAGAGATATGTGGATTTGGGTAATTGTCATAGCCTGCGTCATAGGCGGGCTTATCGGATATATAACATCTGACGGCAATAATGCCGGCTCGGACGCTGCCGGAGGTGCTTTTGCCGGAGGCTGTATGGCCGCCGGATGCCTGTTGCGCATCGCGTTTATTGCGCTTGGCATAATGTTTATTCTCTGGCTTTTCGGTTTTCTATTCGAGTGACAGATACAAAGATACAAAAGGCGGAGTCGCAATTGCGATTCCGCCTTTTGTGTATAGTAGTGTAGGCTCGTTATTTGCGTGCGTTCGATAGCATATGCTCGGGGGTAGCCCAAGTCGATGTTTGCTGTACGTTCGGACGATTTGGCTGTGTGTCAGCAGTTATAGTCCACGCAGGCGCGTAGTTCCTTGTGTCCGGCCAGAAGTCCGGCGGCGGCAACGTGTGCCGGATGCTTGGCGTACGTCTCCACATCGGCCATAGTGGGGACTATGGCTGTGAGTACGACGTCCCAATCCTCTCCTGGATTTTCGTTGAGGCCGACTTCGATGGATTGAAGTACTTCGATTTGTGCCGGAAGGGCACGCAGTGCCTGTGCAAATTTCTCGGCCACGGCGCGGCGAGTGGCTGCATCGCCCTTGAGCTTGAACATTACGATGTGTTTAACCATAAGATTGTGTTTATATAATAGATAATGAACTAATTAGATGCTATGTGCAGGACCAGGCCGCCATCGCGACGCATATCCTTGTAAGGAATCTTGACAGAGTCCATAATTGCCACAAAGCGACGTTGGCGTCTGTAGTGAACGGATGGTCCTAAGAGTATCGTGTCTGCATATAGTGCCACCTTTCTGATGTTATCCTTGAAGCCGCGGCAGACTACCGCATAGTTACAGCGCCCGCGCGGCGAGACTATAGAGTCGCTGTTAACCAGCAAGATCCTATGCTTTCCGCAGGTAAGCACATTGCCCGACCGCTTGAAGTCTTGACGTGTAAAGTCGCCCGTAAGTAATGTCAATTCGGCATTGGCCGTCCGATGCAGCAGCATGTCTCGATAGCGTTGCTGCCTTGAGCTGCGGATATTGGATGCATTGATGCCTGTGGCATCCGTAATGAGGTATACGCTATCTGCATCGGCAATAAGTATGTCTGTAGATGTTCCTTCTCCAAGTATGTAAGCGTCTTTGGTCACCGGACTGTGGTCGTGCGCAACCGATAGCGCAGCTAATATGCACGCACAGCAAAATATGCCGATACGCAGGATATTGCGCGGCCGATACAACAATACAAAGAGGGCCGTGACCACTGCCAGGCAGCATATTGCGGTTGTTGTCGATGGGTAGGTATGCACTACGCCGCCATCGCCGCCAAAGGTTTTGGCCGAAAACTCGATAAAGTTGTACAATCGGTCGCAGATATACGTCAAAACTCCGTGTTCAATTCCAAGCAATGTTGCAATGACCAGCAGCACACCGCAAAACATTAGCGGAACTATCGCTATGGAAGCCAGCAGGTTGGCCGGCAGAAAGTACAGCGGCAATGTATGAAAGTATACCATAGCCGGAATCGCCGTTGCAGCCATAGCCGCTATTGGCACAATGACAACGCCGAGCGCTTTTTTGAGCCATGGTCGTATATGGTAATCGTTGACAGAGCGGACGGCCACGGTAATACCGATGACGGCAAATACTGACATCTGAAATCCCGGAGCAAACAGCCATAGAGGATTGATTACCAGCCATAAGAATACGGCTACGCATAGGCTGTTGTATATGTTGGGACGGCGTTGGAGTAGGGCGGATACGCACAATACGGCGGTCATTGATGCTGCGCGCACCACCGACGGTGCCATCCCGGCAAAGGCGGCGTAGGCAAATGCCGACAAGATCAGCAGTATATAAAACA
>CAKTOT010000097.1 GCA_934590135.1 uncultured Muribaculaceae bacterium | reverse complement strand
ATACTATAGCGTGTGCACCTAAGACGTGCTGTGCAGCCTTAGAGCTGAGTTGCGGGGTCGAGGTTGGCTGCCTCGATGTCCTTGAAGTAGCGGTAAGTAGCGACCTTGAGTTCATCGCAAGCCTCTTCGTCGGCTACGATAATAGCCTTTTGGTGCATCTGCAGTGCCGAGATGGTCCACATTTGCGAGATGCCGCCTTCGACGCCGTGTTTAAGGGCGCGAGCCTTATTGTGTCCGTTGACGATGAGCAGGACGCTGCGTGCGGCCATGACGGTGCCGACGCCTACGGTGAGAGCCGTCTTGGGTACGAGGTTGACATCGTTGTTGAAGAAGCGCGAATTGGCGATGATGGTGTCGTGTGTCAGCGTCTTCATACGTGTGCGCGAGGTCAGCGAAGAGCCGGGCTCGTTGAAGGCGATGTGTCCGTCGGGACCGACGCCGCCCAGGAAGAGGTCGATACCGCCGTACGAGGCAATTTTTTCTTCGTAGCGACGACATTCGGCTACGGGGTCTTCGGCGTTGCCGTTGAGGATATTGACGTTCTCGGGGAGTATGTCAATCTGATTGAAGAAGTTGGTCCACATGAAGGTGTGGTAGCTCTGCTCGTGGTCGCGAGGTATGCCGCAGTATTCGTCCATATTGAAGGTGACGACATTGCGGAACGACACCTTGCCCTCTTTGTTGAGGCGAATGAGGGCGCGGTACATGCCTAAGGGGCTGCTGCCTGTCGGGCATCCCAGCACAAAGGGATGCTCGGCCGTGGGCTTGGCCTCGTTGATGCGGGCGGCTACATAGTTGGCTGCCCATTGGGATACGTTGTCGTAATTCTTTTCGATGATAAGTCTCATGGCTAAGTAGAGAATTATGTGATTTATGAGAAGTATTATATTTGATACAAGTCCGGTGGTCAGGTGTATCTGACGGGTCGAAGTGATGCGTATCAGAAGCCGCGCAGGCCCATGATTTGGCGAACTTCGGCCAGGGTCTTGGATGCGCGTTCGCGTGCGCGTTCGGCGCCGCGTGCCAGAACCTGACGCAGATATGCCTCATCGTTGAGGTAGGTGTTGATGCGTTCGCGTATAGGCTCGGTAATCTTGGTGAGGTCCTCGGCGAGTTGTTTTTTGAGGTCGCCGTAGCGTATCGAGCAGTCGGCGTAAGCGTCGCGGAAATGCTGTACCACCTCGGGAGTGGATGCCAGCTCGAGCAGCGAGATAAGGTTGGCTATAGGCTCGCTCAATGGCTGATTCGGTTCTTTGGGGCCTTCGTCGGTGACGGCGCGCATGACTTTCTTGCGCAGTGTCTTGGGGTCGTCTATGAGGTATATGCAGTTGCCCTCGCTCTTGCCCATTTTTCCGCTGCCGTCCAGGCCGGGGACTTTGACGGGTTTTCCGCCGAAATCGAAGTTTTGCGGTTCGATAAATTCCTCAACGCCGTAGAAATTGTTGAAGCGTCGTGCAAAGCGGCGAGTCAGTTCAAGGTGCTGTTCCTGGTCTTTGCCTACTGGTACATATTTTGCTTTTTGAATGAGGATGTCCACGGCCATAAGGGTGGGGTAGGTGAGCAGTCCGGCGCTGACACGCTTGTTGCTGTCGCCTCCGAAGAGCTGGTGCTCAAAGGCTTCATCCTCCTCCTTGGTCATGGTCGAGGCGTCGCTTCCGGGAGCGGCCAACCCTAAGGCCTTGCGAGCTTTATCCTTGAAGGATGTGGTGCGCATCAGCTCGCCTACGCCTACATGCATGTTCAGCAGCAGGTACATTTCCGAGATCTCGGGGATGTCGCTTTGGACGAATATAGCGGCCTTTTCGGGGTCGATGCCGGCGGCCAGGTATTGTGCCAAAATGTTCTTGACGTTGGCGTGTAGCGCTTCCGGATCGGTGTTGGTGGTCAGGGCGTGCAAATCCGCGATGAAGAAAAAGCAGTCAAAATCGTCCTGCATCTTGACAAATTTGCGCAGGGCTCCGAAGTAGTTGCCCAGGTGCAGATTGCCTGTCGGACGAATACCGCTAAGTACTATGTCTTTGCTCATAATATATATTGTATATTGCTTGTTGTCTATGTGCTCGTTTTTACGCCGCAAAGGTAACTATAAAATGGGAAACGGCCGTCAGATACGAGCAAATATTTGGCGGCTACCGCCACAAAACATCCGTGATTAAAAAAAAATGTGTACATTTGTAGGCTTACTTGTATACACAAGCTGACAATAATATAAATATATATACACCAAACACAACCATGTCCCCTATGAAACCTTACGTAGTAGGTATAGACCTGGGCGGAACCAACACCGTATTCGGCATCGTAGATGCACGCGGTGTGGTCATAGCCTCGTCTTCCATCAAAACATGCAAGCACAACACAGTAGAAGGCTTTATTGAAGACCTTTACACCGAACTCACCCGTCTGATCAAGGCTAATGACGCCGAGGGTAAAATCCACGGCATAGGTATCGGCGCCCCCAATGCCAATTACTATACCGGTATGATTGAGGATGCCGTCAACCTTCCCTGGCCTACACCCATACCCCTTGCCAAATTGGTCAGCGAAAAATTCGGCATACCTGTAACCATCACCAATGACGCCAACGCTGCAGCCATAGGCGAGATGACCTACGGCGCCGCTCGCGGTCTCAAAGACTTTATCATGATTACGCTTGGCACAGGCGTGGGCAGCGGTATCGTCATCAACGGACAACTGGTATACGGCCATGACGGATTTGCCGGCGAACTGGGTCACGTCATTATGAAACGCAACAACGGACGTCTGTGCGGCTGCGGCCGTACGGGTTGTCTCGAAGCATACTGCTCGGCTACGGGTGTGGCCCGCACCGCACGCGAATTCCTCGAAATACGCAAGGAACCATCGCTGCTGCGCAATCTCCATATCGAAGATATCACCTCCAAAGATGTGTACGATGCCGCTATGAGCGGTGATGCACTTGCCAAAGAGATATTCGATTATACCGGCGATATACTTGGACAAGCCTTTGCCGATATGGTCGTATTCTCATCGCCCGAGGCGTTCATACTCTTCGGCGGCCTTGCTCGCAGCGGCGAACTGCTGCTGCGTCCCTTGCGCGAATCCCTCGACCGCAACATCATGTCTATATTCAAAGGCAAGCCCAAAATCCTGCTCAGCGAACTCAAGGAAGCCGATGCGGCCATACTCGGCGCCAGCGCCTTGGGTTGGGAAGCCAAGAATGAAGGCTGAAAAAAAATTACACAAATAATGTTAATACATAGGGACGAACCGATATCAATGTGTATCTTTGCGCAAAGTATGTCGGGCAAAGAGTTGTCATAACGGCATAACAAACGCGAATATTTATCCCTAATAAACGTTACCACCAATTATGAAGAAAATTCTGACACTTATTATGGCTGTAGCCGTGTCCGCTCTCGGCGCTATGGCACAAGCTCCGGCTACGCAGCCCGCGCAGAATACCTGCGAAAAGACAGAGAAATGTGAAAAAGGCACAAAGTGCTGCAAAGGCGACAAGGCTGCCAAGTGTGACAAAGCCGAAGGCCACAAGTGCAATAAAGCCGAAGGTGCAAAGTGCTGCAAAGGCGACAAAGCCGCCAAATGCGACAAAGCCGGCAAATGCGACAAAGCCGAAGGTGCCAAGTGCTGCAAAGGCGACAAAGCCGCTAAGTGTGACAAGGCCGGCAAATGCAATAAAGCCGAAGGTGCCAAGTGCTGCAAAGGCGACAAAGCTGCCAAGTGCGACAAGGCCGGCAAATGCAATAAAGCCGAAGGCGCAAAGTGCTGCAAAGACAAAAAAGCAGAAAAGTAACCTCCTGAGGTAAATACATCTGCGGGTGTCTGCCATACACGGCGGACACCCGTAGTTTTTTTTGCGGCTATCTGCCGATTAGGGCTCGTTGAGAAAGACTTTACGGCTATGTGCAAGACCCTTTGACGTAGCGTCGGCGAGTCTATACGTAGGGGCATATATGCATCGATTCGAAATCTATGCCACGATAAGAGTGTCAAGTGAGTGTCTAACGTGCTCGATGCCGGCAACATCGCAGCAATAGTGCTATCCAAATTGAAAAAAAGTTTGTAACTTTGCACGCAAATGCACGTGCCGCGTTCCTCTCTCGGGGTCGTGGCAACGATAGACATCCTATTGAAAAAGACTGCATTATATATCATATCGGCGGTGATGGCACCGGCGTTGTGGTCGGCAGTGGACGGCGTATGCGCGGCTTTGAGCTCGGACGCCTCGTTCCGTACCGACATCCATGACACAAAAGCGGACACGTCCACGATGTCCGCGCAGGCCGAAAACCTCACCCCTGCATCTGTCTTGCGTCCTCCACACAAGACAGAATTGTTGTTATCCGACAGTACGGCCGAGACATCTGCTACCGCGTTGAGTGACAGTATTGTACGCGCGTCTCTTGGAGATACGGCGATGACTGCGAATGCCGACACTGCCCATCGCACAGGCGACAGTGTACCATCGAAGCCTCGTCGTGTGGTACGCCGCAAGGTAGACTTGGACAACGCCGTGGCCTTTGCCTCGAAAGACTCGATGGTGATGATACGTCGCGACTCGGCAATAATGTATGGCGAAAGTACGGTATCGTATGGCGATTTCAAGCTCAATGCCGCCGAAATCGATATGGATCTTCGCGACAACACCGTCTATGCCGTCAGCTCCACCGATACGGCCGGCGAGGAAATAGGCAAGCCCGTGTTTACCGAAGGAGGGACCGACTATGCGGCGCATAATATGCGGTACAACTTCAAGACGCGTAAAGGCATACTCTACGACGTACTTACGCAGCAGGGCGAAGGCTTCCTGCAAGGTGGGGTGACCAAGAAAGACAGCGCCGGAGTGTACTACTTTCAGAACGGCAAGTACACCACCTGCGACGACCATGACTGCCCTCACTTCTATTTTCAGATTACCAAGGGCAAGATGCAACCCGGCAAGAATGTCGTGACCGGGCCGACCTATCTGGTACTTGCCGGACTGCCCCTGCCGGTAGCCGTGCCCTTCGGGTACTTCCCCTTTACGGAGACCTACTCCTCCGGTGTGATTTTTCCCACTTTCGGTGATGACTACAATCGCGGCTTCTATCTGCGTGACGGCGGCTACTATTTTGCCATAAATCAGAATATGGACCTTGCCCTCACCGGCGAAGTCTATACCAAAGGGTCGTGGGGCTTGTCCGCCAAGTCGCGTTACGTCAAGCGCTACCGCTACTCAGGCAACTTCGATATATCCTACCTCAAGACCATACTCGGAGACAAAGGCCTGCCCGATTACTCCAAGCAAACCAACTTCCAAGTCCTTTGGAGCCACTCGCAGGACGCCAAGGCCAATCCTAATATGTCGCTGTCCGCCTCCGTCAACTTCACCACCAGCGGATACACTCGCAACGACCTCAATTCCTACTACTCCTCAGCCTTCACGGAGAATACCAAGAGCTCGTCCGTCAACCTTACCTACCGCATACCAAACAGCAAATGGTCATTTTCGGCCGCTCTCAACCTCTCGCAACGTACACAGGACTCCACAGTGAGCGTCAGTTTCCCCAACCTGACCATCACCATGAGCCAGTTGGCCCCCTTCAAGCGTAAAAAAGCCGTGGGCGCCGAACGCTGGTACGAAAAGATAAAGATGTCCTATTCGGGACAATTGCAAAACTCCTTGACGGCACGTCAGGACCAATTCTTCCAAAAAAGTCTGATTAAAGACTGGCGTAACGGTATGAAGCATACTATACCCATCAGCGCCACTTTCAGCGTCTTCAAGTACATCAACGTCACGCCATCGATATCCATCACCGACCGCATGTATACATCCAAGGTGCGTCGCCAATGGGATCCCAACGCAGCCGTCGAAGTATGCGACACCAGCTATTCGTTCTACAACGTCTGGGATTTCAGCGCTTCCGTAGGCCTTGATACACGTATCTACGGCTTCTTTCAGCCTATGAAATTCTTGGGAGACAAGGTCAAGATGATACGCCACGTGATGACCCCCTCGATAAGTTTCAGCGGCGCTCCCGATTTCGGCTCGTCATTCTTCGGATATTACGGCAGCTACGACCGCCCCGGGCCCAACGGCGAAATACAACAAGTGACATATTCGCGCTTCCCCAACGCCATCTTCGGCGTTCCAGGACGAGGTAAAACCGGGTCGTTGAACTTTTCACTGGCCAACAACCTGGAAATGAAAGTCAAGAGCGACAACGACTCCACCGGCGAGAAAAAAATCTCGCTCATCGAAAACTTCACCATATCTCAGGCCTACAACTTTGCGGCAGACTCGCTCAATTGGTCCAATATCAACACCTCGATGCTGTTGCGTATCACCAAAGGTTTCAATCTCAACCTCTCCGCCGTCTGGGATGTGTATACCTACCAACTCAACGAATACGGCAACCCGGTACGTGTCAATATCCCGCGCTGGAAAGCCGGTAAGGGACTCGGTCGTCTCTCCAGTACGGGAACCTCCTTCTCATACACCTTCAATAACGACACCTTCAAACGAAAGTCCAAAGACAAAGATAAAAACAATGGCAACCGCGACAACGAACCGCCGCCATCGCCCGATGACAGATACGCTTCGGCCAACGGGGCCGATGATGATGCCGAAAACCTCGGCGCCGAATTCGATCGCGACGGATATATGAAATGGCAAGTCCCGTGGAGCCTGAGCGTCAACTACTCCATAGGCTATTCCTACGGCGATTTCAATAAAGAAAAGATGGAGTACAACAGCAAGATTACGCAGAACCTCAGTTTCAGCGGTAATATCAGACCGACTAAAAACTGGAACTTCTCGTTTTCGGCCTCCTACAACTTCGATACCCATAAATTGGCATATATGAACTGTAACATCTCGCGAGATCTGCACTGCTTCACGATGCGCGCCAGCTTCGTACCCGTGGGACCTTACAAAAGCTACAACTTCCATATATCGGTAAAGAGCGCACTGCTCTCCGACTTCAAATACGACAAGCGTTCCTCCCTGTCCAACGGCGTCACCTGGTATTGATACCGAAAGCGACAAGACCCGGACGCACAGACATAGGGCACAAAGTAAAACGAAAAAACAGCGACAAAATACAACGACAAATACAATAAACAACATATAAAAACAAAACATCATACCATGTACAGGACCAAAACCTGCGGAGAACTCCGCCTCTCCGATGCCGGCAGCCAAGTGACGCTTGCCGGATGGGTACAGCGCGTACGCCGTCTCGGAGGTATGACCTTCGTCGACCTTCGCGATCGCTATGGTATCACCCAGCTTGTCTTCGATGCCGCAGACGATGCCGCCCTCACCGATGATGCCTCGCATCTCGGCCGCGAATACGTCATCCAAGCCACCGGCACCGTGCGCGAACGCACCAGCAAAAACCCGCATCTGGCCACCGGCGACATCGAAATCGTCGTGACCACGCTGAAAGTACTCAACTCCTCGCTTACGCCTCCCTTCACCATCGAAGACCAGAGCGACGGCGGCGACGACTTGCGTATGAAATACCGCTACCTGGACCTGCGTCGCACCCCCGTACGCCGCAATCTCGAATTGCGTCATCGCATGACCATGGAAGTCCGCCGTTATCTTGACTCGCTCGGATTTCTCGAAATCGAGACCCCCATGCTTGTAGGCTCGACCCCCGAGGGTGCACGCGACTTTGTAGTGCCTTCGCGTATGAACCCCGGACAATTCTACGCATTGCCCCAGTCACCCCAGACCCTCAAACAGCTTCTGATGGTATCCGGCATGGACCGCTATTTCCAGATCGTAAAATGCTTCCGTGACGAAGACCTTCGTGCCGATCGACAGCCCGAATTTACACAGATAGACTGCGAGATGTCTTTTGTAAGTCAGGAAGACATCATACAGACATTCGAAGGCATGGCCAAGCATATATTCAAGGAACTCCGCGGCATTGAGCTGACAGAGCCATTCTTGCGTATGCCTTGGGCCGATGCAATGAAATATTACGGCAGCGATAAGCCCGACTTGCGCTTCGGAATGCGCTTCGTGGAAGTCGACGGTATCCTCAAAGGTCACGGCTTCAGCGTATTTGACAACGCATCATACATCGGCGCCATCTGCGCTCCCGGCGCCGCCGTGTATACGCGCAAACAGCTTGACCAGCTGACCGACTACGTACGTCGCCCGCAAATCGGCGCCAAGGGACTCGTGTATGCTCGCGTCGAAGCCGACGGCAACGTCAAGTCCTCCGTAGACAAATTCTACGACCAAGAGACGCTGCAACAGCTCAAAGCCGCTATGAACGCCAATCCCGGCGACTTGATACTGATTATGAGCGGCGATGATGCCATGCGCACGCGCAAGCAGCTCTGCGAATTGCGCCTCGAAATGGGCAACCGCCTCGGCTTGCGCGACAAAGACAAATTTGCCTGCCTTTGGGTGGTGGACTTCCCCATGTTCGAGTGGTCCGACGAAGAGCAAAGACTCATGGCCATGCACCATCCCTTCACTCATCCCAAGGATGAAGATATACC
>CAKTOT010000096.1 GCA_934590135.1 uncultured Muribaculaceae bacterium | reverse complement strand
GCGCAGGAATGACTTGACGTATAATATCGAGTCGCGCGGGGTCATAGTCTTTTCGACTGGGCCGTCGTAGGAGAATAGGGTCATCTCCACCGGGGTGTTGAATTGGCGCGTGATTTCGTCATCGGAGAGGCCGGCGGCTTTGGCCACGCGGTATCGTTCGCTTTGACGGATGGCGTTGCGTATGAGTTTTTCGCGGCCGGCGGCGCTGAGCTCGTTTGGATTGGTGGAGTATGGCATTCCTCGCTTTTCGCGGTCGAAGCGCCGTTGTAGGTCGGACATATGCTCGTGTACGGCTTCTTCGGCATATCGCTGCATACGCGAGTCAATGGTGGTGTATATGCGCAGTCCATCGGCGTAGATGTCATAGTACGAGCCGTCGGCCTTGGGGTTCTTGGCTATCCATCCGTACAGTGGGTTGGTCTCCCATGCTATGGAGTCGTCGACGAAGCGCTGCTGATCCCAGGAGGGGTAATTGGAGCGTTCGGGCTTTTTGGCGGTGAGGTTGCGGCGCAGTTCTTCGCGGAAGTAGGGCGCGATGCCGTCGTTGTGGTCCATGCGGTGGAAGTCGAGGCCCAGCGGCAGGCTGCTGAGCGAGTCGCGTTTGGCTTCGCTTATCAGGCCGGCTTTCTGCATTTGTTCGAAGACGGTGTTGCGGCGCTTGAGGGCGCGTTCGGGGTGGCGTACGGGGTTGTAGTATGTCGGGTTTTTGACCATACCCACCAGCAGAGCCGATTCCTGAATGTTGAGGTTGCGTGCCTCCTTATTGAAGTATACTTGAGCGGCCGATTTGATGCCCACGGCGTTGTACAGGAAGTCGAATTGATTGAGGTACATCTTGACGATTTCTTCCTTGGAGTAGTAGCGTTCGAGCTTGATGGCTATCATCCATTCGATGGGCTTTTGCATGGCGCGTTCGAGGAATCCGTCGCTTGGCGGGGTGTACAACAGTTTGGCCAGCTGCTGGGTGATGGTCGAACCGCCGCCCGAGCTTTTGTCGCGTAGTATGATGGTCTTGACGATGGCGCGGAATAAGGCGCGGAAGTCGATGCCGGAGTGTTCTTCGAAGCGAGCGTCTTCGGTGGCTACCAATGCGTCCACTACGTGTTGCGATATTTCGTCGTAGTCGGCGTAGACACGGTTGCCGGTGCTGCGGAAGTAGCGACCCATTTCGACGCCGTCGGCGGTGTACACTACCGAGGCAAAGCGGTCTTTAGGATTCTTGAGCTCTTCGACGGGCGGCATATAGCCGATGATGCCGTTGTATACCAGGATGAAAAACAGCAGTCCGGCGGCTGCAAGGCTGCCGAAGACTATCCACATGCGGCGGACTATGAGGCGATTGCGCTCATCGCGGCTCAGTGGAGCGCCGTTGTCTTGCTTGCGGCGGCTGTCGTGTGCATTATTGTCGGGATTGATGATGCTCATGCATGAATTGTCATAAAGGTGGCGGCGCAATGCGCCTTGTGTGCAAAATTACAAATAATAGCGGTTACGGCAAAATAGACGCGGCTTTCCGGCTTATTTTTTGCGCAAAAAAAATACGTCCCGGCATTGTGCCTGCCGGGACGTGGTGTCGTATCGAGTGTCCGGTGTGTGCCGGTGTGTGCGGCCTCGAAGCGCGAGGCGTCATTCGGGGCGCCGACGTGTCAAAATGCGCGGAAATTGAGTTTGAGTGTCAGGGTGGGGTATACCTTGAGTGCATCGGCAATTTTGTTGAACGTATTGTCGTCTTCTCTGACGGCATCATCTATCTTGCCATAGTCGGTATATAGTTCGGGCTTGCCCTGGAACTGGACGCCGAGGTCAATGGCGAAGTTGACTAATTTGCCGGGAATTGCGCGACCCCAACCGATGCCGACGTATGGACGGAAGCTCTTGACTTTGAAACCGCCGGACACATTGCCCTGCGGGTCTGCCGGGATTTCATAGCCGCCGATAACGGCACTGCCGTTTCCGGCAAGGGCAGCCAGTTCGGGACTGTGACCGGAAATCTTCAACAGCTTATCGCCTCCGAAATATGCGCCTACGGCAATGTAGAACGGCACGACAGGAGCCGGATATACATTGAAAATGACCTGACCCTGTACGCGGCCCAAGTCGCCTTTGAGTGTCGCCGAGCCGGTGCGCGAAACGTTTGCCGTTTCATAGCTGTAATCAACGTCGCTATTGAAGGTGATGCCCGGCATATAGGATACGCCGGCGCGCAGGTTGACAAATCCGGTGATGGGGGTGGCCAGTTCCACGGATAAGCCATTGGTGCCGACGGCGGCGCCGACGCCGAGGTGATTGAATACATTGGGGGCGGCGTGCGCTCCTGTCATGGCGGCGCAAAGTAGGATGGCTGTGAAAAGTTTTTTCATATTCGGATATCTTTTGGGTTGGATATAATTTTCTTCGATTAGGGACGCCGTAATACAAAATGTCGGTATCCGAATGCAAAGATAAAGCGCTTTGTCAGTTATTCCAAATCAAAGCTGCAATTAACGTCTGTTTTGTCCTATTTTTACATGTGAATGTCTTATTTGGCAAAGCGTCCGAGCAGTCTTGCGGCGGCACGCCCCATACGGCTGTGCCACAGCGGCACCAAAGCGCGATTGCGCCGTTGCAGGTTGTGAATCTCGCCGTATGGCGAAATGCGGCGCTCGAGCCGGTCGGCGATAGCGTTGAGAAACTCGGCCAGACGTGTGTCCAGGCAAGCCACGGTGTCAGCGGCGTGCGAAGGGGCGCGCAGCATAGCCAGGTATGCTGCCGGGTCGTTGTCCAGACGCCTGAGCTCGGCGATGAGGCTGTCAAATGTGGCATAATCGTTGACGCACACAAAAGCCTCGGGATTGAAGTCACGCTTGGCCGCATCCGCGCCCCAGTATATCGGGACGGTGGCGGCAGCCAGCGGCTCGAGCAGCTTCTCGGTGACGTAACCCGGCATGACCGAGTTTTCGAGCGCTAGATTGAACTTGTAGCCGCCGATAAAGGCGATTTTGTTCGCCACGCGTGAGCCGACATTGTTGCGGAAGGCGCCGCCGTAGGCCAGAGGTCGGTAAGCCTCGATGGCATCGACAATTTCGAGCCGACGAGGATGACAATTAGACGAATTGCTCATCACCAGCGAGCAAAAGCCGCGGTCCAAGGCCTCGGCGTCCGACAATACCGGCGGACAAGCCGCCTCATCGCACTCGTAGAGCATATATAGCGGATAGCGCAAATTGCGGCCGCCGCAGTCGCACTCGTAAAACGACAGCGCGTAATCGCATTCGTTGAAATCCGGGAAATCATTTTCGCCCGTAAAATACACCTTCAGGCAGTCGTAGCTCAGATGTTCGCATCCCGGACCGCGCGAGTAGAACAGTATATCCGGCACCTCCGGCGAAGTCGGTTCCAGCACCGTCACTTGCCGCTGCGATGCCAGTGCACGCACAAAGCGGTTGTTCCGCCAATCAAACGACGGCCAGAAATCCACGAACTTCACTGTCACCGCTCTATTTCCCATATTAGGTTGTTTGCTTCAGTTTATTTTTGTTTTGCTTGTTGTCTTTTTCGATATACTCGCTTGACGTCCTCGCAATGAATCCTCGATATATCGTCGGATACGTTGCTTTCGTCTATGCAAAGTTACCCATATCCCCCGACATCCGCAATAGCTCCGCTGCCGGTTTGAGCTGAGGCGTTGCCTTATGTATGCCAACTAAAATGAAGTACATTTGAGGGTGGGGCGGTATGTCGCGAATAATGCGTAACTTTGTGGGCGAAAACTAACGCATGATGACGTCACGCGGCTGTGCAAGATGCGGCTTCGTGAGACTTTGATATTGTTATGAAAGATTTTTTTGCGCTGTTGCGCCGTTTTGTTCCACCGTATAAGAAGTATCTGGCACTGAACATTTTGTTCAATGTGCTGGCGGCGCTGCTGACGCTGTTTTCGTTTGCACTGATTATCCCGATATTGGAGATGCTGTTCAAAATCAATGCTACGCATTATGTGTACATGACGATGGCGGATGGCTCGTTCAAGGAGGTGGTAGTCAATAATTTCTATTATTACACTCAGGAGGCTGTGGCGCTGTACGGGCCGTCGGTGACGTTGGCGTTGCTGGCCGTGGCGCTGGTTGTGATGACGGCTCTGAAGACGGGGGCTACGTATCTCAGTCTGTATTACATCATTCCGTTGCGCAGTGGCATAGTGCGCGATATTCGCAACGAGGTTTACGATAAGATTACGCGACTGCCCATAGGGTTCTTTACGGGCGAGCGTAAAGGCGATGTGATGGCGCGTATGAGCGGCGATGTGGCCGAAATCGAGAATTCGGTGATGGCGTCGCTGGATATGATGTTCAAGAATCCGGTGATGATTGTCGTGTGCTTGGCTATGATGGTGGCCGTGTCGTGGCAGTTGACTGTGTTTGTGTTTGTGCTGCTGCCTTTAGCCGGAATGGTTATGGGTCGTGTAGGCAAACGCCTTAAGCGTCAATCTCTTGAAGGCCAGAATCAATGGGGCGTGCTGATGTCCAATATCGAGGAGACCTTGGGCGGACTGCGTATCATCAAGGCTTTCAACGCCGAGGATAAGGTGCGCGCGCGGTTTCATCGCGAAAATCAGGAATTTTATCGTCTGTCCAATCGTATCGCGCGTCGCCAGTCGTTGGCGCATCCTATGAGCGAGTTTCTAGGCACGGCGGCCATTGCGATAGTGCTATGGTTTGGCGGAACGCTGATCTTGGGCGGCAGCGCCGGCATTGATGCTCCGCAGTTTATATATTACATGGTGATATTTTACAGTATCATCAATCCGGCCAAGGATTTGAGCAAGGCGGCCTACTCGGTGCAGAAGGGCTTGGCCTCGATGCAGCGTGTCGACAAAATCCTCGGGGCGGTCAATCCCATCGCCGATCCGGAGCATCCCGTGACGTTGCCTCCGCATGCCGGTGCCATCAGCTACAAGCACGTGTCTTTCAGCTACGGCGACCATAAGGTGATAGATGACGTGAGCCTGGACATCCCGGCGGGCGCTACCGTGGCCTTGGTGGGGCAGAGCGGCAGCGGCAAGTCGACGCTGGCCGACCTTCTGCCGCGCTTTTATGACGTGGACAGCGGCAGCATCACCGTCGATGGTGTCGATATACGCGATGTACGCGTGCACGACTTGCGCGCGTTGATGGGTAATGTCAACCAGGAAGCTATACTTTTTAACGATACATTCTACAACAATATCACCTTCGGTGCTCCGGCCGGGGCCACTCAGGAACAGGTGGAACAGGCCGCCCGTATCGCCAATGCCCACGAATTTATCATCGAGAGTCCCGAGGGTTATCAGACCAATATCGGAGACCGCGGTTGCCGCCTCAGCGGAGGCCAGCGTCAGCGCGTATCCATAGCGCGAGCCATCCTCAAGAATCCTCCGGTGCTGATACTGGACGAGGCCACCAGCGCCCTCGACAGCGAGAGCGAGCAATTGGTTCAGCAGGCGCTCGAGCGCTTGATGCAAGACCGCACCACTCTGGTGATTGCGCACCGACTTTCGACCATACGCAATGCCGATATGATATGCGTGATGCACGAAGGCCGCATCGTTGAGCGCGGCACCCACGACCAGCTTTTGGCACTCGACGGATACTATAAGCGCCTGGTAGACATGCAGTCGTTCTGATGCCGCAACGGCTGCCGCGATATGCTGCAGTCGCCATGTCGCGCAAAATTGCTACCTTTGCAAGGCTTTAAAGTCTCTTAGGACTTTAATGCCTAAGATCCTTAAAGTCCCTGAGGACCCTAAGGTCGCTACCCCAAAAAACTGAAACTGAATTCACAGAAAAATACACTATGAGCCGTACACCGCAAGAAATGCCGGGAGTGACCCTGCTGGGAAACACCGGCGTCAAATATCCCACCGATTACTGTCCCGAGATGCTTGAGACCTTTGACAATAAGCATCCCGACAACGAATACCTCGTGACCTTCACCTGTCCCGAATTCACGGCACTGTGCCCCAAGACCGGGCAGCCCGATTTCGGCAAAATCATCATCTCGTACATTCCGCGTACCAAGATGGTCGAGAGCAAGAGCCTGAAGCTGTACTTGTTCTCGTTTCGCAACCACGGTGATTTTCACGAAGATTGCGTCAATATCATTATGAAGGACCTGTGCCGCTTGATGGATCCCAAGTATATCGAAGTCACGGGGTTGTTTGCGCCGCGCGGCGGCATCTCCATCATCCCCTTTGCCAATTACGGCGACGAAGACCACAAGGAAATGGCTCGTGAGCGACTGATGGCCTCCTTCCGCAACAATATGTAATCCCATCAATCGAAAATGCAGACTATGAAAAAAGACACTCTGATGGTGGTGAGCGGCGGCATGGACTCCGTCACTATGCTGTGCGAATACGCCCCGCGTATCGCCATGGCCGTAACTTTTGACTACGGCAGCAACCACAACGCACGCGAAATTGAGTGTGCACGCTTTCAGTGCGCTAAACTTGATATTCCGCTAATGGTCATACCTTTGAAGTTTATCGGCGAGCATTTTGCCAGCTCGCTGCTTTCCGGTGCCGATGCCATCCCCGACGGCAATTACGATGACGAGAATATGCGCAGCACCGTTGTGCCCTTCCGCAACGGCATTATGCTGTCGGTGGCCGCCGGCCTTGCCGAGACGCACCATCTGGCGCACGTGATGCTGGCCAACCATAGCGGTGACCACGCCATTTATCCCGACTGTCGTCCCGCCTTTGTCGAGAATATGTCGCGTGCTATTGCCGCCGGCACCTACGACGGCATTACGCTGCTGACGCCCTATACGCACCTTACCAAGGGTCAGATAGCGGAGCGCGGCGCCGCCATAGGCGTGGATTACAGCCACACCTACAGCTGCTATCGCGGTGGCGAGCACCATTGCGGCACATGCGGCACCTGTCGCGAACGTCGCGAAGCCTTCCAAGTCGCCGGCATCCCCGATCCAACCGTCTATGATGCATAACCTGCATATCCGCGTCGGTATATCCGTTGATACAGTCTGAATTTATAGGGCGAAAAATTATCACGGCAAATGGCCGGAAATTAAGAAAAAAGCGCTAACTTTGCACACGCAAATCCGTCATATCGGCGGAAGACCACACGGAGAGATGGCAGAGTGGTCGATTGCGGCGGTCTTGAAAACCGTTGAGGGTCACACCTCCGGGGGTTCGAATCCCTCTCTCTCCGCAGATTTTTCACGAAGGCTGCGTAAATCAGTGGATTACGCGGCCTTCGCTGAAAATAGTCGGACGATAGTCGGACGAAGTTAAGAACATAAATGTATCATGCAACATTTTTTCCGACGGCGAAAAAATGTAAAAAAATGTGCCCTGCACGAAAGAATTTCACTCCTCAAGCTGAGGTTCTCGGCTTCACTTACCCTAAGTTACACGTTGGCAAGAATTGGTATGTTGATTTCTACGCATTTGATCCGGCGACGGATTCGATGCGGAGGAAGAAGTATATGCTTGACCGCATCGGCAAGGTCTCGGAACGCAAGCGTCGGGCGACCGAAATAATAGAGTCGTTGCTTAAGCTCTTGCGTAGTGGGTGGTCGCCGTGGGTCTGTGCTTCGGATAATAGGTGCTACACGCTTTTGTCCGAGGCTCTTGACAAATATGATAGACATCTCGACAAGTTGCCTAAGGATAAAACCAGGCACAGTTATCATTCGCGGGTCAATGTCCTCCGCCAATATATTGCATCGATGGTGATACCGCCGAAGTATGTATATCAGTTTGATACGGCGTTTATGACGGATTTTTTGGACTGGTTGTATCTTGATCGTGAGGTCAGCGGTCGGACGCGAAACAATTATCGTGGTTGGTTGTCGTCTATCGCGGCATTTTTCATCGAACGGCAGTATATAAGCAGTAATCCGGCTACGGCCATCAAAAAAGTTCCCGAGCAAAAGAAGAAGCGGCAGCCACTGACAGTGGATATGCTACATCGTTTGCGTGCATATCTCGAACCTCGCGACAAAGTGTATCTCCTCGCTTGTATGATGGAGTATTATACAATGATTCGACCGACCGAGCTGGTCAACTTGCGCATCAATGACATCTCACTTCAGGAGCAGAGTATATTTGTAGCCGCGGAGTACAGCAAGAATAAACGAGATGGTAAGGTTGGCATTAACGATGATATTATTCGTCTTATGCTGGATGTTGATTTGTTTTCCAAGCCGGGAACATATTATATTTTTGGTCGTAATATGCGTCCGAGTCAACTTAAAGCAAGTAGTGAAATTTTTCGCAGGGAGTGGCAAAAGTTACGTAAAGCGCTGCGTTGGGGTGATGAGTATCAGTTTTATTCGCTCAAGGATAGCGGCATCCGCGACCTTGCTAATGCTGAAGGTATTGTTATTGCTCGTGACCAAGCTCGTCATACTGATATTTCAACGACCAATAGGTATCTACAAGGCCGTGATAGGCCTGTCCATAATGAGACGTTACATTTCAAGGGTAACCTATGATTCTTCGATAAGTTCAATCGGATAAAAGTAACCGGTTATGAGTTGTGACATCCCGTCCGAAGTAATGTCTGTCTCGAATTTTTCGGCGACATATTTTCGACCGCGAATTATAAATATACATCCGACATCCGGTAGATGTTTTGCCAAGAATTTTACGCAATACCGGGTCTGTGTGTCTATATAAACGCCTTGAGATAGCGTTTGAGAGGCAAGATTGATTTGCCCGGCAATGGGTATCAGTGACAGGGAGTATGGAG
>CAKTOT010000095.1 GCA_934590135.1 uncultured Muribaculaceae bacterium | reverse complement strand
ATTTGACGGCTTTTGCAAAGTTTTTTTTATAAAGACGCCAAAAGTACTTTCGTCGTGAAGGCTCTCCAACAGGGGTGTAGTATGCGGTATTATGCTGTTGTACATAGCTTTCTGGGTAGCGAGTTTCGTGAATATGTGCTTCGTTAAGTAGGGCAGCACCATGGCTGTTCATTACAAGGATTTGTGACTCCCCTTGGTCATCATCTTCATCGGACGGAATGCCCCAAAAATCACCTATGGTCAGGTCTGCACCCGAACGTCCGTTTTTAGCCGAGCATTTGTAGCATGAGGGACGGAGGTTGACATTGCGTAAAAAAGACTGCATATATAGGTCGTCACGATGTACGCGGCAGTATTCATCGGATTCTGTTGTGATGACGATACTAAAATCCTTCCATCCGATTCTTTTGTCTCGGAAGAATACAGAAGTAGGACGTTTCTCGCCAATTATGTTGTGAAGGTGCTGACGCCATACTTCTGAAGATGGAATGCCATGGCATATAATATCAACGCAATAAAGCATAGGAGAATTGGCTTCTTTCCCCAAATATAGACGCAATGCACGTACTTGGCATGGTGTGCCGCTGAATAAGGTTGGACGACCTTCGCGCAATCTTGAACGTACTAGTTTAAATACGTCGTTAGTCTCGGCTTGTAGGTATTTGGATCCACGCAATAATGTGATGTCTGCAGCATCGCCCACTTCGCAGAAAACAGCATTGCGGAAATCATCACTGAAACGAACTCCGAAGACAACTCCGCCTTTGGATATAATATGTTCGGCTAATGAGGAGAATATGCCGCCTGAAGATGAGTGCTTCCGTATAATATCGTCCTCGTTACGACCGGCAATAACTTGCAGAGGCTTGTGCGATTCATTATTATTAAGCATTGGGCATACGCGTTCGCAAGCATCACAATGACAGCATATAGAAGTGTCAACTTCAGGGTATAGAAAACCTTCGGTATCATCCTTTTTGAGAACGATACATTGTCGAGGGCAGATGTTTGTGCATGCTCCACAACCGCAACACTTATATGTATCAGTAATATGTATCATTTTTATTATCTGCGTACTCTACGTAATACTTTGGTGAATGGAGCGCGGATGAGTTCTCGCTCGTATGTATTCATAGAGAACATCCAAAACAAAGGAATATATACGGCAATATACAATGCCATAGCGAGTAATATCTGGCCGAGACTAAGTGTCTGAAGTGTATTTACGATATACAATCCGCAGATAGTCATTAAAACGGGAATTGGCATCATGCGCCCAATTTCGCGCCAAAACTTTATGATGTCAATGTGCTGATTACGTTGATAATATATGTTCATTATTAGTCCTTGGCCAAAAAGGAGGGCGGCGCCTATGGCCATAGCGCATCCCATACCTCCATAATTAGGAGCTAATAATATTTGCGCACCAAGGGTCACAATAGCAATACTTACATATAGAAGTGAACGGAAGCGCATTTGATTACGAGCCTGTAATATTGTAATACCAACGTTTTGAATCAACGGTATGAGTAACGCGATTAAGAAAATGGTGGCGATGGGATAAGCTCCGGCATAGTCCGAGCCGGCCCATATTCTAATAAATGGGGCGCCAAAGACGATGAATCCGGAAAGTATAAGGCTCATAATAATGAACTGTAATCGCCCTGTACGAATAAACAGGTCTGATATGTCGTGGTCACTTGCATTGCGTGTTACCATGGATGTAATGCGTGGTAGCAAAACTCCCGCGATGGCGGTAGAATAACTCATATATATGGACATAATGGTTATTGCTATACCATATACTGCTACAGTGGTCGGACCGGCAGTTACGCCTAATACAAACTGTCCTGTAGACCAATAAATACGGTCCATAATAACATTGAGAAATATCCAGAACGAATATGCCGCTATCTCGCGGATTAGTACCCAATTGAAGTTATTGAACCGCACTTTTATCCTTAACCTCTTATGGCAATACACGGCATTAATTAGCAAACCGGCGAGATTAAATATGGTTTGTACAACTACAAGCCCGATAGCCTTGTATCCAAAATACAAGATGAGTATTAGTACGCCAGTGGAGACAAATATGCGTATGATTGATACTATTCGTAAAAAGATGAAGTTCTCGTACGCAGTAATTATAGAGCCGTATATGCTTAACGGAAAAGAGATTGCCACATTGAATACCATAAGCAATATGACGGTCTCGGTCTGTTCCAATTCGTTTGCGGTCATTGTAGTGCCAAACAGATTGTCTGTATTAGCCCACAATATAATACCGGCAATGAATGCTATAAGTCCAATTATGCTATATATAATGGTGAATGTGCCAAATAATGAATACTGGCCTTCTTTGTCGCCTTGGGCCCGCATTCTGGCTGTGTAGCGTATAACAGCGTTGCCAAAGCCGAAGTCCAAAAGGCTCAAATAGGCAATCACCGAGGCCGCCAACGTGTATATGCCAAACTCGTTTTGTCCGAGCATACGGAGCATATAGGGAGTATATAGCAATCCTGTCAGGGCGTTAAGCCCTAAGATGACGTAATTGAGCGCTGCTCCTGCTTTTAGCTGATTGGTTGGCATATAATTAGCTGGGTGTTTTGGAAAAGAAAAATGCCCAAAGTATTAGACAAAGTTACGAAATATCTTTCTTTTTGCGTAATTTTGTGGGCAATATCGGTTTGATTTTGATGTTTAATGTTTGATCGAGCATATATATTTTATGATAATTGGTGTTTTTACGCAGCCGTTAAAAGATAATTACGGCGGCATACTTCAGAATATGGCGATGCAGCGTGTCTTACGTCGTATGGGACATTATCCGGTGACCATTGATTATGAAACATGGCGGCCTCCGTTGTTAGGGCGTCTTCGCTTGGGCGTAAAGAACTTATTTAGAAAGAGCCAGTATTCGGGGCGTAGACCTGATATAGAACGATTTGTAAATGCTCAGATTAATACAACATCGTTGGTGTCAACCGACAGGCAGCTAAGGCGTTGTCTGAGAATCAATCATTTTGATGCGATTTTGGCAGGTAGTGATCAAGTATGGCGTCAAGCGTACAACCCTCGTCTTGATTGGTCTTTCTTGTCTTTTGCCGGCGATTTACCGCGCATAGCATATGCTGCGTCAATCGGCGTTGACTATTGGGATTTTACGGACGAACAGACCATTCGATGTGCCGAATTATTAAAGAACTTTATTGCAGTAAGCGTTCGTGAAGCAAGTGCGGTTGAGCTATGTAGAAAGTACTTGGGACGCAATGATGTCAAAGTAGTATTGGACCCTACAATGCTTTTGGATGCATCGGATTACCCATCTATAAGTGGTATAGAGGTTGATAAGCCGTATCTTTTTACGTATATTTTGGATTGGGATGGAGGTAAGGGTCGTATTGTCAACTATTTGACTAAAAGAATGGGGCTATCTGAGTATTCAAGCGAATACAATTCCGGAGGGCAAAAACGAAAAAATCGTTTATCGATTGAAGAATGGCTTGTCGGTATAGCAAATGCAAATATGGTGGTTTGTGATAGCTTTCATGGCACAGTTTTCGCTATATTAAATCATCGACCATTTGTCGTTTTACGTAATTCCGGACGAGGAAACACGAGGTTGCAGTGGCTTCTTGAACTATTTGAGTTAAAAGACCGGATAGTAGCAGATGCCACTGAAGTAGATTCACTTGCACCAATAGATTGGGATAGTGTAGATGCTATTCTAAGGCGTGAGCGAACAAAGTCTATAGACTTTCTATATAATGCGATTGAGACGTGTATTATTTAATCGATAATGTGGAATGCCGGAAATCCGTCCGTGATGCTTTTCAAGAGCCTTGATGCGAGTGATCTGGCGGATAAGATAGAAGCTTTTATGTCAATGAATAGGGAGAAGTTGGCCTATGATACGGCGGTTACGGCGGCAAGGAATCGGGCTAAATACACGCTGGATGCGTGGTGCGATTCGATTATGAAGATGTACGGAGATATAGCCGAGCGCTAATCATACGCAAGTCGTAGCGGCCTTTACCGGCTTCAAATGAAGTGGAGTCGACTTAATCCGATGTCTTTGCGGCTTCTTCCATCAGAGTAATGGTGGCGGGGAGGAAGGAGCCGACGTAGGCGGCGCTGCCGGAGTGGGAAATCACGCGGGCGGGGATGCCAACGGCTACGGCGTCTTTGTCGAGGTCGGCAGTGACGACTGCTCCGACTCCCACGACAGCTCCGTCCGCTATGTGGACGTTGCCGATGACTTTTACGCCGTTGGCAAGGCTGACGCGATGTCCGAGCGTCGGATAGTAAAACACGTGGTGCTCAATGTCATGAGTCAGTCCCATAAGAACTCCGACCGAAAGGTTGCAGTTGACGCCTATACGACTGTTAGGGTTTATGATAATCGAGCCGTAGTGCCCAATCATAAGTCCCGGACCGATGTCTGTCTGCCATGGAATTTGAAACCCGTATTTGACCGAATAGTGTCGTAGGGCTATGCGGCATATCCAAAATATCGGCCGATGCCATCGCCTGTGGCTTAAGTAGCGGCAGCAGCGCATAAAGAATGTATACCTGAATCCGGCAATGTACCATGCGCGAAGGAGTGCCTTGGCGCTTGTAGATGTCATGTAGCGGAACATGTCTGCGGCAATATACATCCGCAGTTCTGCAAAAGTTTTAATGGGATATGTTGCTTCGGACATGGTTTTGTGTGACGGATTTGTTCGCAAAAGTACGGATAATATACGAGATTGGCAAGTGTGCCTCATCAGTGAAAGCGATTGGGGCGACTGGAACAATAATAATAGGAGCAATGAAGGTAATGGGGGCGATGGGAGTAATGGAGAGCGTGAGTTGATGTATAGACGATGCATGCTGGTTTTTTTGCGGCGGTGATGGATGAAATATTTGGCGGAATGAAAAATAATGCTTAATTTCGTAATATGGAACGAGGAAGTGTGTGTCCTCGGTCTGTACCTCCGGTCGCAATATCGCGTCCGAGGCTTTAGTTCGAATTAATGAAAACTTACAACGATATGAATAACAATGATTTCCGTAATTATGCCGTGCATCATCTTGGTATGAACGGCCTTGCCCTGGATCAGTATACGTCGCAGGCATCCAATGCGGCCATTACCGCTGCTGCCGGATATATATCGCCGACAATCATCGAGGAGCGTCAACTGAACGTGGCGCAAATGGATGTTTTCTCGCGCTTGATGATGGACCGTATCATCTTCCTGGGCTCGCAGGTGGACGATTATACCGCCAATGTGATACAGGCCCAGTTGTTGTACCTCGACAGCTCCGACCCCGGTAAGGATGTGAGCATCTATATCAACTCGCCCGGCGGTAGTGTGTATGCCGGTCTTGGCATCTATGACACTATGCAGTATATTTCGAGCGATGTTTCTACGATATGCACCGGTATGGCGGCATCTATGGCTGCCGTGCTGCTCGTGGCCGGAGCCAAGGGCAAGCGCTTTGCGCTGCGTCACTCGCGAGTGATGATTCATCAGCCTATGGGTGGCGCTCAGGGCCAGGCTTCGGATATCGAGATTACGGCGCGCGAAATCCAGAAGCTCAAGAAGGAGCTGTATAATATCATTTCCGAACATTCGGGTCAGCCTTACGAGAAAGTGGAGGCCGATAGTGATCGCGACTACTGGATGACAGCCGAGGAGGCCAATGCCTATGGTATGATTGACCGCGTGCTGGTGCGCCAGAAGAAGTAATGCGCTTTTCACGACCTCGGCGCGACATCCGGCCATAAGTGCTATTTAGGCAAGGTCGTAGTCGTGGCCAATGGTCGCAGATCTTACGGCGACAAGTTTCGCGGTATTCACATCCTTCTACGGGCCTTTGAATAAGGCTCGACAATCAATCAAACACGACAAATGCCAGCCAATAATAACAATAGTAAGAAAAAGAAGACGATAGTGTGCTCGTTTTGCGGACGACCCTCGGACATGAGCGAGGTGATTATCCCGTCCGCAGATCAGAGTGCATATATATGTGCCGAGTGCGTTGACAGCATCCACGGGATGCTGCAAGAGTATCGCAATTCGATCAGCCATGACGGCAAAGGCGTGACCAATGCCGAGGCCATTAATATGGACGCAGTGCCCAAACCTGCCGCTATCAAGGCTTTCCTTGACCAATATATTATAGGTCAGGACGATGCCAAGAAGGTGCTGTCTGTGGCCGTATACAACCATTACAAGCGTCTGTCTCAGCCCAAGGATGCCGATGATGTAGACATCGAAAAGAGTAATATCGTTATGGTAGGCCCCACGGGCACGGGTAAGACGTTGATAGCTCGCACTATCGCGCGTATGCTCGATGTGCCTTTCACCATAGTCGATGCCACTGTCCTTACTCAGGCCGGATATGTAGGTGAGGATATTGAGAGCTTGCTCACACGACTGTTGCAGGCGGCGGACTATGACGTGGCTTCGGCCGAGCGCGGCATTGTATTCATAGACGAAATTGACAAAATTGCGCGCAAGGGCGACAATCCTTCAATTACGCGCGATGTTAGCGGTGAGGGCGTTCAGCAGGGCTTGCTCAAGTTGCTTGAGGGCTCAATAGTAAATGTCCCCCCCCAAGGAGGCCGTAAACACCCGGAGCAAAAGATGATTCCGGTAGACACCAAGAACATCCTCTTTATATGCGGCGGCGCCTTTGAAGGTATCGAACAAAAGATTGCACACCGACTTAATTCGCATGTTGTGGGCTATGCCACCGACGGTGTGCGTCGCAAGATAGATAAAGACGACTATCTGCGCTATGTCGCACCTCAGGACTTGCGAGCGTACGGTTTGATACCCGAAATTATCGGACGACTACCGGTGCTGGCACATCTCGAGCCATTGGATCGTGACGCCTTACGCCGAGTGCTCACCGAACCTAAGAATGCAATTATTCGTCAGTATGTCAAGTTGTTCGAGATGGACGGCATCAAGCTGACCTTTGACGATGATACCCTTGACCTGATTGTAGATAAGGCCATAGAGTATAAACTTGGAGCTCGCGGTCTGCGTTCCATCGTCGAAACGGTCATGACCGATGCCATGTTCGAAACTCCCGGCAAAGGAGTCAAGACCTTTGTCGTCACTCGCGATTATGCACTTGAGCGCATCAACCGTGCGCAGGCATATCTCGCTTCCGAATCGTAGATAGAATCTATATAAGTAAATATAAATACAGAACCATCCGAGTTCACGATTTGCGAGACATTCCGGTATTCATCACATAACGCAATGCAGCAATGGTTACACGACAACAGCTAACGCAGGTACTGAAAGAGTACTTTGGCTTTGACAAGTTCAAAGGTAGCCAGGAGGACATCATTATGAGCCTTCTGGATGGGCGCGACACTTTTGTGCTGATGCCTACCGGCGGCGGCAAATCGTTGTGCTACCAGCTCCCGGCCTTAGTGTGCCCGGGTACGGCTGTGGTTATTTCGCCCTTGATCGCATTGATGAAGAATCAGGTGGATGCCATGCGCCAATATAGCGGCGATGATACCATAGCCCATTTTCTTAACTCCTCGCTGAGTCGCGCAGCCATAGAAGCTGTCAAAGACGACATTGTTGCAGGCCGTACGCGACTGTTGTACGTGGCGCCCGAATCGCTCACCAAAGAAGAAAATATCGAGTTTCTCAAGAGTGTCAACGTCTCGTTCTATGCCATAGACGAAGCGCATTGCATATCGGAATGGGGGCACGACTTCCGCCCCGAATATCGTCGTATACGGCCTATCATCAATGAAATAGGCGTGCGTCCTGTGATAGCGCTCACGGCCACGGCCACACCCAAGGTACAACATGACATACAGAAGAACCTCGGGATGAGCGATGCAGCGCTTTTCAAGTCGTCGTTCAATCGCCCCAACCTGTATTATGAGATTCGCCCCAAGACTCGTAATGTCGATGCCGATATCATCCGCTATATTAAGTCTAACCCAAGCAAGAGCGGAATCATCTACTGTCTGAGTCGTAAACGAGTCGAAGAACTGGCTGAGTTGCTATGCGTCAATGACATCAAAGCATTGCCATACCATGCCGGTATGGATGCGACCAAGCGTTCGGCCAATCAAGATGCCTTTTTGCAGGAGCGTGTGGATATAATCGTTGCGACCATAGCCTTCGGCATGGGCATAGACAAGCCGGATGTCCGATTTGTCATACATTACGATATGCCCAAGTCGCTCGAAGGCTACTATCAAGAGACCGGGCGTGCCGGGCGCGACGGACTCGAAGGTCGATGCATCACCTTCTATTCGCCCAAGGACTTGCGCAAGATGGAGAAGTTTATCCAAGGCAAGCCCCTGTCAGAACAGGAAATAGGACGGCAATTGTTGGCCGAGACGGCGGCTTTTGCCGAAAGTTCCGTGTGCCGGCGTCGTACACTGTTGCACTATTTCGGCGAAGAATACGATCGCGACAATTGCGGCAATTGTGACAATTGTCTGCATCCCAAGACACCGGTGGAAGCCTGTGACAGCCTGCTCAATGTCCTCGAAGTGATGCAGGCTGTGGCCGCTCCGTTCAAGCCCGAGCACATCATTGATATTGTGCGCGGTCGTGTGACAGCCGATGTCAAGAGCTACAATCACCAGGAGCTGGAGGCATTCGGTATTGATCGCGAGCATGATACGCGTTACTATATGACCGTAATACGTCAAGCCGTAATGGAGGGATACATCTGGCGCGACATCGAAAATTTCGGTCTGCTATCCATAACGGCCGCCGGCGAGGAATTCTTGCGACATCCTCATTCATTCAAGATTACCGAGGATAATGACCTAAGC
>CAKTOT010000094.1 GCA_934590135.1 uncultured Muribaculaceae bacterium | reverse complement strand
AATCCCACCGAAAGACGTGAGAGCCATCAATCGCTTTGCGAATCTTATTCGCAAAGCGATTGATTATTAGGTGTAGGTGTTTTGTAGTCTTAGACTATTGTTGACTTATAGGTCAAAAAAATAGTTCGCAAAATTTGTGAACATATGATTAAAATACCTATCTTTGCATTACCAAATTAAAACTATGGAAATTAAGTTTGATAAGCCCTACCTATCTGACCTCTACTACAAAGGACAGTGCACAGATAAAAAACATAGGTATCAGCCGCAGATTGTGCGGAAGTATATCAGGGTTATAGATACTCTGCAAGGAGCTTCCTGTATTGAGGACTTATTCTGTTTCCATAGTTTGAATTATAAGGTACTGAAAGGAGACAAAAACGGAATAGAATCTGTTCGTGTCAACGATCAGTACAGAATAGAGTTTACTACCCGTCAGGTGGTCAACGAGACAATAGTAACCATCTGCAATATTTTAGAATTGTCGAACCATTATGAATAAAGGCATTATGTCGGACAACGACTTTGGGGCTTACCCCACTCACCCCGGTGAAGTACTCAAGGATGAAATTGAGTACCGAAAAATTTCCCAACGGAAGTTGGCAGAGAGTATTGGAATGTCGCATACGGCATTGAATGAAATTCTCAATGGCCGCAGGTCTCTCACTACGACTACGGCATATCTCTTTGAAGCTGCTCTCGGAGTCCCTGCTGCATTATTACTGCGTATTCAGTTACGCTATGATATGCAAATGGCTAAATCGGACAAAAAGCTGCTTGATCGATTGGCTTCTATAAAAAGAATAGCAGCTGTTCTCTGACCCGAAGCCTTACCGTATAATGGGCGTGATGTTTCGACATCGCGCTCTTTTTTTCTGTTATTTAGCCGCAAAAACGGGTGCTGAACAGTGCAAAACGTACCAATGCTACTTCTAAGCGTTGTGCTGTGAGGCTCGCCACGGCCTAAATAGCAATAAGCAAACGGGCGACAACATACCGCGAAGGTATCTGTCGCCCGTTATGTCAAGAAAGGAATGGTTTTAATAAGGAGGATTTTTCGGGTCGTGCTTTATGATATCATGATGACAATAGTCGCAACTTGTGCCTCCTCCCTTTGGCACCCTCCAATCATTGCATTTATAGGGGCAGTTGTGATTACCATATCCACAAGGACCAACGTGGCCGGTAAACGATGGATTACTTCCGGTGTTGACCGGCGCGTAGTACGGAGTGGTCGGTGTGTAAGGTCTTTCAAAGGGGCCTAAATCTAAAGCCCACATGAAACCGAAGATTATCAGACCAATAAAGAATATTGCTCCGAAATAGCTTCCACCTGACTGATTGTTACTCATCTTTATGTGGTTTGCGCTTAGAAGTTCCAGCCAAGAACTATGCTGAACATATTGCCTTTGAGGTCTACCGCTTCTTTTTCTTTGCGATCTTCGTTGCTGCCGCTATAATAGTTGGTCAAGCCGAGATCGTATTTAATGCCGAGGTAGAGGTGCTTATATTCGGCGCCTAAGCCGAATGTAAGTCCGTATGCCAGATCGTGGTCGCTATCGAAGAATGCATCATTTTCGAAATGTTGGCCACCTTTGCGCGAATAGTCGCTGACGGACTTTCCCTTGTTTACTCGATATTCAATATACGGGCCGAAAAGCGCTTGTACATTGACGACGCTGAAGTTGTAGTGATAGCCAATCTGCAAGGGAAGCTGAAGGAACATAGCTTTTATATCTACGTCTCTTGTGGTAGACGAGTTGCTTGTGTTTGTTCCTTCGAACTTTGTGTGCCGTTCTGTAAACCACAGACCTGTTTGGAGCGAAAGCCCCCATTTGCGGTATACCGGAATGTCTAATATCGCTCCCACGTTATAAGTCGCTTTTCTTCCGATATTAAAATCCCAATTGCTTTCTTTGGTGCCACCGATTAGTTTGTAAGGTTCTGAGGAGCTTAAGCCGCCGAAGCCTAATCCGGTTCTAAGACCAAACGTTGTTTTTTCGCCGAGTTGTGCTGAGGCTGTCGCAGATACACATAGTAGCGAGAGTAGAATGAGTAATTTTTTCATACGCATTGCGTTTTAGGTGGCCTTACAGTCCTATCAGCCGTTTTTTTATACATAAAGAGAAACGTGGACTGAATTGCCACATCTCCTAACGAAGGTCCTGAGAAAACCCTAATGCAAGATATGGAGAAACAGCCCACGCTATAAGCGTGAAGCCGTTTTGTTTTTCCTTGCATTATTTGAAAATTTCTCAGGTTTTCGTTAGCAAGATAAGCAAAACGCTTCTTCTATAATTCGATATGTCTGCGCATTCGGTTGCGCACCGCAAAGTTAAAACAAATTTCCGATGCACGCAACCCCCCAATGGTTATACATTTCACATTCCCGGCAGAATGTAATTGCGTATTCGCGTTTTTATAACCGATAGGGTATAAGATGGGCGTGAAAATCAATTATTATGGCTCTTGGGGTATAATATCAAGAAAAATGTGTAACTTTGTACCCGAAGAGGTATAGTTTTTGCCGCCGGCGAGATGTGATGTACTCTTTTACGGAGTATTGTTCGCTTGATTTAAGTATGGCTTGAATACGGCGTAACTCGGTGTATTATAGCCAAATCCATAGCGTGATTACAGAATAGAACGAAGATATGAATAATTTGTCTGCCACCGTAAAACAGCAACGCAAGAAGTATGGAATGACACAAGAAGAGTTGTCGATGAAGTCCGGCGTGGGGCTGCGTTTTGTGCGCGATCTCGAGCAGGGCAAGGCATCGTTACGTCTCGACAAAGTCAACCAACTACTCGAATTTTTTAATTACGAGATGGTTGCCGTCCCCAAAGTCAGAGAACAAAACACCGGCCACGACCGCTGTTCCGAGCAGTAATGATGAGAGATAAGGTGCGCATACGAGCTTAAAATGTTGCTAAGTCAGTATTTCCTCGGAAATCTTGCGGCTGTGGGGCATCCCGAGTGTATGGCGGTGAATTTTCTGTCGGAAATGTCGGCGGAAATGCCTAACTTTGCAAGATAACCAAACAGCCACCGAAATATGACTACCGACAAGACTTTCGCCGAGCATTGCTACGGCATCTTCGAAGCCGCCACCGAGGCATACCATATTGCCGACGACATCGACGCTCCGTGCGCCAATCCCTATACGCCCGGCACAATCGAGCATACGCTCTTTGCCAAGAACCACATCGATGCCGCCCAATGGCACATGGAGGACATCATCCGCGACCCGAATATCGACCCTGTGGAGGCCTTGGTGCTCAAGCGTCGTATCGACAAGTCCAACCAAGACCGTACCGATATGGTTGAGGAATTGGATACGTACTTCCGTGAGAAATACTCGGCGGTAGTACCTCAGCCGGACGCTACCATCAACACCGAGAGCCCCGCTTGGGCACTCGATCGCCTCAGCATCCTCGCACTGAAAATATACCACATGGCCGAGCAGGTTGCACGTCAGGACGCCACTGCCGAGCATCGCGTACGCTGCGCCGCCAAGCTCGAAGTGCTGCGCGAACAGCGCGCCGACCTCACCGCCGCCATCGACACTCTCCTGGACGACATTGCCGCCGGACGTAAGTACATGAAAGTCTACCGACAGATGAAGATGTACAACGACCCCTCCACCAATCCCGTCCTCTACGCCGCCGACAAAAAATAACGCCTCCCAATTCTCGGGATCAAACTTTCCTTGCAACAGAGGCGAAGTTTATACTTCTCGGATAAATCGAACGTATTCGGAGGTGCTGACTGTATAATCCCGAGCTGCTGAATTCCGGAGACAAAGTATTAGATATAACGTCTATAATTCATATTTTTTGGCAAAAACAAAGAACAGAGAGACACGTACGGTGGCTGTGGCGCGGTTTTCGGCCATGGGGGACATCGCGATGACGGTGCCGGCAGTGTATGCCGCGTGCGCCGCTAATCCGGAGGTGCGCTTCGTGGTGGTGACGCGTAAGGCGTTTGCGCCGATATATGCACAGCGGCCCGCCAATCTCGAGGTGCTCGGCATTGACCTGCGCGAGGGCCGATATAAGGGTGCTGTCGGGATGTGTCGCCTGGCTTCGGACTTATGTCGAAGTGGCGTCACGGACTTTGCCGATTTGCACAACGTGCTGCGCACCAAGATTTTGTCGCTATGCCTGCGACTGCGCGGTGTGCGCGTGCGCCGACTGGACAAGCTACGTCGTCAGCGTCGCCGCCTGTGTGCGGCCGGAGCCTTGGCGGCTCGGCCTTTGGCGCGTGTCATCGACCGCTATGCGGATGTGTTTGCCGCGCTCGGGCTGGAATGTCGGCCCAACGATTTTGCCGGATATGCGTGTGCCGAAGCGGAGGAGGGAAATCTGCCGACGGCATCCACGCGCATAGGCGTAGCCCCCTTTGCCGCTCATCGCGGCAAGGTGTATCCGCCGGAGCGTATACTTGCCGTGGTCGAGGCGCTGGCACGCCGCTCGGGCACGAGGATATACCTCTTCGGCGGCGGCAAGACCGAGGCGCCGGTGCTGGCACAATGGACGGCACAACTGCGCGGTCAAGGTCTCGATGTGGTTGATATGGCCGCAGCCAAAGCCGGATTTGCAGGTGAAATCAGCGTAATATCCACTTTGGATGCCATGGTATCTATGGATAGCGGCAATATGCACTTGGCGGCACTATGTAGCGTGCCGGTGGTCAGCATCTGGGGCGCAACGCATCCCGCGGCCGGCTTCACCCCGTGGAAAGGCGAAGCCTCGCTGATGCTCGGCGATGACACCCTCGCTTGTCGGCCCTGCTCGATTTTCGGGAACAGGGAGTGCCGCTTCGGCGACTACCGCTGCTTTGATGCCGTCACCCCGCAGTCAGTCATTGATGCCGTGGATTGCGCCGTCAATATTAAACGAACAAGACAATGAGCCGGGAACAGGATTTCGATATACGCAACACGGAGAGGGAAAAGGATTTAGAACGTGCCTTGCGCCCCAACTATTTTGATGCCTTCAACGGGCAGGAAAAAATCGTGGCCAACCTCAAGGTCTTTGTCGAGGCCGCCCGTATGCGGCACGAGGCATTGGATCATATATTGCTTTTCGGACCTCCGGGACTGGGAAAGACTACGCTGTCCGGCATCATTGCCAACGAATTGGGTGTAGGCTTCAAGGTCACCAGCGGGCCGGTGCTGGACAAGCCCGGCGACTTGGCCGGCATTCTGACTACGCTCGAGGAAAATGATGTGCTGTTTATAGACGAGATACACCGCCTTAGTCCCGTGGTCGAGGAGTACCTGTATTCCGCTATGGAGGATTACCGCATAGACATCATGATAGACAAAGGACCCGGGGCGCGCTCGGTACAACTGTCGCTGAGCCCGTTCACGCTCGTGGGTGCCACCACACGCAGCGGACTGCTGACGGCGCCCCTGCGTGCACGCTTCGGCATCAATTGCCACCTCGAGTACTACGACCACGCCACTTTGGAGCGCATCATACGACGCAGTGCGGCGCTGCTGCACGTGCCCATCACCGATGATGCAGCCCTCGAAATAGCCATGCGCAGTCGCGGCACGCCTCGTATTGCCAATGCACTGTTGCGTCGTGTGCGCGATTTTGCTATGGTCAAGAGCGACGGCACTATCGACATGGAGATTGCGCGATATGCGCTCGAGGCGCTCAATATCGACCGATACGGACTTGACGAAATTGACAACAAGCTGTTGTCCACGATTATACACAAGTTTGGCGGCGGCCCGGTGGGATTGTCCACTATAGCCACAGCCTTGGGTGAAGACACCGGCACCGTCGAGGAGGTGTACGAGCCTTACCTGATACAGGAGGGCTTTATCAAACGCACTCCGCGAGGCCGCGAAGTCACGCCAAAGGCCTTCAAACATTTGGGCGTCCGGATGCCGGCGGACGATATGCCGGGACTGTTTGACACCCTCGATGCATAGACATACGATATGGGAGCGATAAAATCATTGATGAAAGATACGGCCATATACGGCCTGAGCAGCATCATCGGGCGTTTTCTCAACTGGTGCCTGGTGCCGCTGTATACCATCAAGTTCACTCCGGCGGAGTATGGCCTGAATACCTACGTGTACTCGGTGGTAGCGCTGGCGCTCATAGTGCTGACATATGGTATGGAGACCGGCTTCTTCCGTTTCGCCAACCATGACCGCTGGAAAAACCCTATGGAGGTGTACTCCACCTCGCTGATTTCGCTGGCAGTGTCCTCTACGGCCTTCGTGGTACTGGTGGCGCTGTTCCTTGACCCGGTGACGATATGGATGGAGTGCGACGGCCATCCCGAATACGTGATGATGATGGCGGTGTGCGTGGCTGTTGATGCCTTTACGGCTATACCATTCTCGTACCTGCGCTATCGAAAACGCCCGGTGCGCTTCGCCGTACTGCGACTGGTCAATATCGGCGTCAATATCGCGCTCAACCTCTTCTTTATTTTGCTGTGTCCGTGGCTGATGCGAGTTGCTCCGGCTACAGTGTCGTGGTTTTATGACCCATCTTTCGGCATAGGATACATATTCCTGGCCAACCTCATATCATCACTGCTGACGCTGGTGATGCTGCTGCCCGAGTTGCGAGGCTTCCGCTGGTGTTTCAATCGCCGTCTGTGGCACGCGATGATAGTGTACTCGGCGCCGCTGCTGGTGCTGGGCGTTGCCGGAATCATGAACCAAACCATAGACAAAATCCTGTATCCGTCGCTGGTCACGGATCACGCGCAGGCTATGAACGGCCTCGGTATCTACGGTGCCAATTACAAGATAGCCATCGTGATGGTGATGTTCATTCAGGCCTTCCGCTTTGCCTACGAGCCTTTCATCTTTGCTCAAAGCCGAGATAAGGGCGAAGAACGCCTCCAAGCCTATCGTGATGCCATGAAGTACTTTGTCATCTTTGCCTTAGTGATATTCCTGGGCGTGATGTTCTATATAGACATTCTCAAGTACTTTATCTCGCCCAAGTATTTCAGCGGCTTGCAGGTGGTGCCTATCGTGATGCTCGCCGAGTTGTTCTTCGGCATATTCTTCAACCTCTCGCTGTGGTACAAGCTTACGGATAAGACGGTTTGGGGTATGTACTTCTCGCTGTTGGGTCTCGGTGTGACCATCCTCGGCAACGTCATTCTGGTGCCGCGCATGGGATATATGGGCTGCGCTTGGGCCGCCTTGGCGTGCTACACGGTGATGATGGTCGCCAGCTACTTTGTAGGGCGAGCCAAGTACCCCATAGGCTATCCGCTGAGGCGCATCGCCGCCTATTTTGTCCTTGCGGCGGTGCTCTATGCCGTGGGTATGTACGTGATTGATATGCCGCAAATGTGGCTTCGTTTGCCCCTACGCACACTGCTCATCGCGGCCTTTGTCGTTGTGGTCATACGCCACGAAGGCATACGGCTGCCCAAACGTCTGCATCTGTAAAGAAACAGCACCCGTAACGATGAAAATAACCCTGGTCACACATAGCGACAGCCGCGGCGGTGCCGCCGTGGTCACCCTACGCCTGGCGCACGCCCTGCGCGACCGCGGAGTGGATGCCGTGGTGTTGGCCGCCAATGTCGCCACGGACGACCCTGTGGTCAAGCCTTTGGCCTCGCCGACGGCGGTACGTATGGCCTTTCTGGCCGAGCATATAGACATCATCCGCCACCGAGGCGTACGACGCGACAACCTCTTCAAGATTTCAATCGCTACGGCCGGACTGCCGCTGTGGCAGCATCCGGACATTGCGGACGCCGATGCCGTGGTCCTCGGGTGGATCAATCAAGGAACGGTATCGTTGCGCGGCATACGACGGCTGCACGCGGCATACCCCGATAAGCCTATACTATGGGTGATGCACGACCTATGGAATGCCACCGGCATTTGCCACCACACAGTGGGCGGCTGTGATCGTCTTACGGGCGTCTGCGGCGCCTGTCCGCTGCTGCACGGACGTCCGCGCTCCACCGATCTGTCCACGCGCACACAGGCCGCCAAAAAAGCCTTGTACGAAGCCGTGCCCATACGCTTTGTCGCCGTTAGCAATTGGTTGGCCGAACGTTGTCGCGAGTCTTCGCTGATGCGTGATGCCGACATTTCGGTGGTGCCTAACGCCTTTCCCGTGGAATCTTTTATGCCTGTCGGCGAAGTGGCCGTCATCCCGGGAGTTCCCGAAGATGCACGCGTCATCGTCATGGGTGCCGCACGGCTCGACGACCCTATCAAGAATTTGCCGCTGGCCGTGGATGCCCTCAATGCCGTCACCGCCGAAGGCGCTTTTGCCGTATTTTTCGGCGAAATACGCGATGCGCGCGCCTTGGACGGGCTGCGTATGCCGCACCTTGCCCTCGGTCGTGTCGATATGGAGATGCTGCCATCGCTGTATAGGCGCGCGGACATCGTGCTTTCGACTTCGCGCCACGAGACACTTCCCGGCACGTTGGTCGAGGGGATAGCCTGCGGCGCACGTGCGGTCACCACCTCGCACGGCGGTCAGTCGGATATCGTCATGGACGTATCACTGGGTTCGCTGTGTCCTGACGACCCCCAAGCCATAGCCTGCGCTATAGATACACAACTTGCCGACCGCGCCGCTTGCCGCGATATTGCCGCCGACCGCGACGCTATGCATACCGCCATTGCCAAGCGCTTTGCCGCCCCGGCCATTGCCGCCCGCTTCCTCTCCCTTTTGACCACCCGGCAGCAGCAGTGAACCGCCGCTGCCTCGACCGCCGGCCATCTCGCATCCTGCCGCTGTCCCGAAATGTGTCGGGTGCGAATGAAGTGTCGGGTGCTGCCAATCGCATTGTTACATTGTTTTGCCGTTTCTCACTGTTTATATAACTCCGGCGTTCAATAAGACTGCGCAATCGGTTGAAAACATGACGGAAGAATTTTTCATTTAGTACGAGACTTATTTTGTAGAAAATTTGCATATCGAAGAATCGTTGTGTAAATTTGCCGTGAATAAATCCTCTCTCCCGCCAATGCCCCTTAGAAATCACTTGGATATCCGGGGACAGAGAGAGAAAGAATACCAGCCTTAAAAAAATCACCTGATTATGAACAAAACCACCCGACGACTGAAAGCGCTGCTGACGGCAGCGGCTTTGGGCGTGTGCTGTGCGTATGCACAGACGGCCACGCCGGGAGGC
>CAKTOT010000093.1 GCA_934590135.1 uncultured Muribaculaceae bacterium | reverse complement strand
TCGGCCATATTGCTCATAAGGTCTTGACGTGGTCCGGAAGTCCAAGCCGGCACAAGTACGAGTGAGAGAATGCGGCGTTGGTTGTCCGGATCTGCGGATAATTGTTTGCGCAATATATCGGTGGCATCGAGGTACATGTCGAGGCCTTTGTTGCGATACTCGTGTCGGCCGCTTGTCGCGATTATGAAAGTGTCTTCGGCGTATTCGATGCCGGTGAGGGTCGAGGCAACATCCAAAATACGTGCGCGGGCTTTTTTGCGTAGTTGTGCATATTTGCGCGGGCCCGGTACGAAGTCTTTTTCGAAGCCGTTAGGTGTCACCACATCGGGACGACGTTCGAGCAGCTGGGCACACTCGTCGGCTGTAATTTCGCTTACAGTAGTGAATATGTCTGCGGCATGGGCGGCAGCTTTTTCGAGCGAATGTTTTGACTGGATGTTCAGCTCGGCAGCCATTTGGTCGCCGTTGTATTTTTCGAAATAAGCATATAGGGGCTTGCCGTTGCCGCAAATGCAGCGACCGATACTGGTGGCGTGAGTGGTGAATACAGTGGCTGCACGCGGCAGATAGTGCTTGGTATACAGCAGTCCCATACCGGTAGTCCATTCATCGAAATGGGCAATGACCTTGGCGTTGCCGGATGCCGGAGCCATATAGTCGGCCAGATTCTTGATGACGTAGGCGGCAGCGATGCTGAAGACGCATGCTTCATCGTAATCACCATATGCGTGCAGTGAATCAACGCCGTACCATTTCCACATATCCCCGTATATTTGGTCTTTGATGGCGTATATTCCGTCAAAGCGTACAAGTATGGCAATGGGGCGTCCGGGAACTTCCCAGCGACCTACACGAATACTTACACCTTCGGGCAGCAACAGTTGGTTGCGCCAGGCGCCAAGCAGCGTCTTGGATTCCTTGAAGTATGGCGATGGGTGTTCGGTAGACCACACATCGGGTCCGATAAAGATTACGCGGTCTCGATATAGTCTTTGGAGATTGTGTGCTTTTGTTGACAGCACGGTATATATGCCACCGACTTTATTACAAACCTCCCAGGAGGTCTCTATAAGCAGATTTGTGTCTGCTGACTCTTTGTTCATATATAAGTGAAAATGTAGTCTATTGGAAATGACGTGCAAAGTTAATCATTTTATTTGAAATAACCATATAAAAAGGTCGGGCACTCCGTAGCGGAACGCCCGACTTGTTAGGAAATTATGTGCTGATGTATCAGCGTACGATGATGCGTAGATTGTGTCCGGCAGCGCGTACCAAGTAAACGCCGGGGGTAGGAGCTTCAACCGATGTGGTGTCGGTAGCTTTGGCTACGAGCACACCGGCTGCATTGTATAGTTCGATGCTGTCTACCGTGTGGTTGAGGGTGATTGTCATACCGTTTGTCTTGGCAAATAACTTTTCGCTGTCATTGTACAGATCGTTGACTATCGAGCCTGTATCAATTGTGATATCGTATGCGGCAATGCCGTTGCCGGCTACAAGGAAGTATACGCGAGCCGTTTTGCCGTCCTCGCTGATGATGGCATCTATCGGGGTAGAACTATGTGCTGCCGATGTGGATTCAACGGAGCCTATACCGGCTTTTGGAATATCGGCTATAGCCTTCATGCTTGCAAAGTCATCCTTATCGGCGACTACGATGCCCATACGGAATCCGTTGGTGCCGTTGAAGTCACTGCTGGGATATACGGTGAAATACTTGCCGCTGAGTATAAAGCGCAACGAGCCGTTGGCCTGAGTCGCTACCGGGTTGATGGCGGCGTTGTCATTGAATGACCCTATCATTTTACCTGATGAGAATGAGTAGCGAGCCACATTGGCGCTCATACCATTGGCGTAGAACTGATCTGCGGAGATGGCAAAGATGCGAGGTGCAATACCGAAGTTGCTTGCCGAAGTCGGATAGGCTGCATTCAAGGTCTTTGTCTCGGTGGCGGCAAGCGCGTAATTCTTAACAGTCCAACGGATTATGGTCTTGCTGTTGGCGATACAAGCAAACACGTAGAAATTGCCGCTCGTAACATCGCCGTAGACGTCAAAGTGGTCAACGCGTGTCGGGCTGAGTCCGGTGCAGGAGAATTTGCCGAGGAGTTCAGCTTCACCTGTTGTGGGGTTGATGATGTGCAGGGTCAGGGGGGATGTGCCGATGTTAAGCGACATATTTCCGCTTATGAGGTGATTGGCGTCATCACGTACCAAGGTGTTGCCCGGCAGGTATGAGGCTGAGATGTCTCCCACGGAGATGGTTTCGATACGTTCGCCGGTAGAGCCATCGTATTTGTCAAGATAGCATTGCGAGTTCGTGGAATTCTCGGCACGGCGTAGTACATAGACGTAGTTGCCCAGAGCCGCAAGGCTGCGACAGTGCTTGCCATCCTCTTCGAAGGATATATTGTTGTAATCTTCTTTGACGGAACGTACCCACAGGTTGGTGATTTTTACATTTTCTGTTACGGCGTATTGTGCCGGGTCGCGTTTTATAGTGTAGCCCGGTTCATAGTTGCCTACGGGCAGACTTTTAACGACGAAGTTGCGAGAGGTCGATGCGGCCGGAACAAGGCGTTTGCCGTCAGCGATTATACGCCAGTAGTGTGTACCGATACCGAAATGTGAGGCGGCCACTGATGCGGTGGTGGCAGTGGTGCGTTCGCTGTAGGTGATGGAAGAGAATGCCGCATTCGGAGCTACCTGCAGTGTATATTCGGTGGCATTTGAGGACTTTGACCATTCAAAATTGACGGTTTCGCCTACTTCGGCGCCGTTGGCCGGGCTTTTGAGCGTGACGGCTTTAGCGTTGTCGTAGGGAGGTGTGACGCAACTGCGTATTTCGCTTGTGCTGGCCAATTTGCCTGATTGCTGTGATTTGACGCACCAGTAAAGTACTTCTTCGGAGCCGCGGTCGCCTAAATCAACGGTTGTGGAGGTGGCTGTTCCTATGCTTTTTTCTACAAAAGGTTGCGAGCATGCTTTGTCTGCAGCTACGAGCAGGGTGTAGGTGGCGCCGCCGCCCACATCACTCCATTTGAATGTTGCTGTGAAGTCAACTTTGCCTCCTTCAGCGGGGCTGATAAGTGTTACGGCCGGGGTGCGTTCGGCCGTGTATCCTATGAGGGCCGGCTCGTACTCGTATCCATATCCATCGTATACGCATACTGCGTACCAGTATCCGGATGTTTTGCCGGAAGGCAGGGAGTAGCTGTTGTTGTATGATACGCCGAGAAGGTATTCGCCATTGATACCGTCACCGTCGGAAGCTTGCGCTTCGTCCAATGTTATGGATGTCGGAATGGCATATATACTGTAACGTATGATGGCCTTGCCGTTGGAGACTTTTGTCCAAGACAGTGTGGTGCCGGACTTTTTGGCGTTTGTCGGAGCGCCGTATGTCGGGTGTTCGTGCCAGCTTACGACAGGTACGAGCGCCTTGCGTTGGTACAAATTATTTTTGAGATAGTTGCTGAGTACTGACGAGTTCTTGACGTGCTTGGCGCTGTATAAGATGCTGCCGCATCCGCTGACGCCTGTCTCGTAGTCGCGGTTGAGTTGCATTTGCAGCCCCAGCTGTTCGATGTTGGCTGTCGTATAGCTGTTGGCCATATAAGACAGCGAGTGGCTCGAATAGAAGTGGCGGCCGAAGTGGTCGGCAACGTATGCCCACCATTTGGCGATGGGTCCGTAAGGAGAGGATGTAGCGGTTGTTTTCCAGTAAATCTGGGGCGATATGAAGTCTATGGAACCATCATACAGCCAGGCAAGCGGGTCTGAATAGATTTGGCCATATTGCCAGTCGCTTGATGGCGATGGGCAGGTGGTGACGCCGTATTTGCCGGCTACGGAAGAGGATGTGCCGGCTACGCCTGCGGGACTGACGCCGAAGCGAACGTCCGGGCGAGTCTCATTGAGCATTTGTCGGAGATCGTTCATCAGTTTGCGTACGTTGTCGCGACGCCAATCGCCTATAGACATTGTACCTCCGGCGTTTTTGTATGCCTGATAGTCGCTGTAATCGCCGGCGCTACTATCTTCGTCTGTACCTCCTGATGGATAGAAGTAGTCATCAAACAAGAAGCCGTCTATGGCGTAGTTTTCAACGATTTCACGGCAAATGGCAACGATGTGTTTGCGAACTTCTTCTTTGCCGGGGTTGAGGACGACGTAGCTGCCGTTTGATAATGCCCAGCCGTTGTTTTTCCATTGGTTGTCAAAAGATGTAGTCCCGGAGATGGATCCGGTGGAAGACCAGCGGTAGGGGTTAAGCCATGCGTAGCATTCCAAGCCTTTGGCGTGGCATTGTTCGATGGCGTAGGCAAGTGGATCCCAGCCGGGTGATGTGCCGCGCGTGCCTGATACGAACTGCGACCAAGGTGCGAGTGAGGATTGGTACATTGCGTCGGCCATTGATCGCACTTGGAAGCATACGCCGTTGGCATTGATGCTCTCGTAGGCATTGATGTATGCATCGAGTCCGGATTTTTGTGTGGCTTGGACGCTCGAAGTTCGGCCGGTTGTCGAAGGCCAGTCAATGGCCCAAACGGTGGCGAGCCATGCCGAGCGGAATTCGCGCTTGGGAGGATTGTCTGCAAAGGCTTGTGCGGCAATCAGCAGCCCTAAGGCAGCAATGGCACACGTGCGCAAGGTTGTCTTTTTTAACATCATTTGGTGTAGAATTAGATATTTAGGAGTAGTTAATTGAATATTTATTCGTTCTTATGGCGTTTGTTGACTATCAGCAAGATGATAGTTTGCGTGGGCATGTCCTCCAATTTTTGTGATCGGCGTTTATCGTTTTATTAGGCGTTGGATTACCGGGGCAAGACGCTGCGCAAAGCCGAGGAAGCCAAGATCGGTGAGATGGTAGTTGTCTACAGTTGTTTCCGGATTGCCCCCAAGCACATCCTTGCCTTCGAAGTATTCGATGTTCTTGTCGCCGGTAGCAATAAATTCGTCTACGAGCTTACGTAAGGCGGCATTCTTCTCCGTGATGGTGGCGTATGTCTCGGTGTTAAAGCGCATTAGAGGAAATATAGGACTTTCAACGAACAATATAGGCGTGGTGGGATGTGCTTTGCGTATGATGGAATAAAATTCGGGCATACGCTCAACCAATTCCGGTGTCTTAAGATTGGGTAGAGGGTCAAGTATAATTACCGAAGGATTGGGCGTGGACGCGATAAGACGGGCGATGTCTAAATCGAGTTTTGCATTGCCGCTGAATCCGAGGTTAATCACCTCTCGGTCAATCATACGTTCGATGATATTGGTGTGGCACATACCCGGTCGAGTGGCACATCCGCCTTGCAAAATGCTTGTTCCGTACATAATCACGGGGTTGGCACGTTGGGGTGTCGCGGCTTCAGGTGCAAGTACTACGGCGTTTTCGTTTGTGCCGATGTATAGCGAATCGACGCCATCGTACAGAGATAGGTACAGCATATATTCGCGCATCTTAGGCTCCATATCCGTCATTACGATAGTGCGAGTATTGTGTTTGAAGAAGTTGGGACGGGCACTGCCCATTGTGGTCCAGTGACCGTTATCGTCAAGTACGTACAGATCAAGACCGCGTATTCCGGTGGCGGTCATGTGATTCATATTGAATTTGTTACGGCTATGCCAAGCAGCGCCTATTGTGGAGGCGTCGCTGCGAAAGCGCACTGCCAGCCCGGCACTATTTTGTCCCAATGCCCATAATTCGGGACGCATATCAGCTTTAAGACTATCAGGCAATCGTGTGTAGGCATTTGATGCGTCAGGGGCTAAGGTCCCGAGTAACGGAAATTTCGAAGCATCATGATATGTAAGCGAGTCGGATGTGAGTCCGGCGCTCATGCTTGTAGAAGCAAAAGTTAGGATGGTTATTATTGCAAGCTTTCGCATATATATAATTCGATTCATTTTTTAATGTATTTTCAGATTTCGCGATAATTTGAAATTGTTCGCTGTGTATTATTACGCAAAATTAATCTTTTTTTTTGAGATGCAAAGCTAAATGAAGAATATGAGCATTATTTTCGATGAATTAATCGGAAAAGTCAAAATAATTATAGCATATGCTTACGCCATTTGTTGGCCTAATGATCGATGTCATTTTGAAATGACTAATAATCTGCAAGTTATTTGTTTTGGAAAATTTTAAATGGGTTGTTCTTGCGTTAATCGGTTGATTAATACGTGATTATGGTTTGAAAAATGAAAACTTTGGAATTAAATCTACTATTTGTGTTTGAATATTTGGATAACTCATAAAAAATTCCAAACTTTGCATATCCGAAAACACAGAGATGGTTCGGTTGGCTCGTCACCGAGCATTATCCGGACAAAAACGATTAGCCAAAACATTATATAATAAGAAAAGTGGAACGACCCAAGTATTCTTTTGATGAGGTGTACAATGCTACGCTGAGATATTTTGGCGGCGATGATCTTGCCGCCAAGGTATGGACGACCAAATATGCTCTGAAAGACTCGTATGGCAATATCTACGAATTGACGCCGGACGATATGCATCATCGTATAGCCAATGAGATTGCCCGTATCGAATCCAATTATCCCAATCCGATGAGCGCGGACGAGGTGTTCGATGTCTTGCGTGATTTTCGATATATAGTACCGCAGGGCAGTCCGATGTCCGGCATAGGTAATGATTTCCAAGTAGGGTCGCTGAGTAATTGCTTTGTAATCGGATTGGATGGCGAACCGGATTCGTATGGTGGTATTTTGCGTATTGATGAAGAGCAGGTTCAGCTGATGAAACGCCGAGGTGGAGTGGGGCACGACTTGAGCCATATTCGTCCCAAGGGAACTCCGGTGAAGAACTCCGCGCTGACATCTACGGGTTTGGTGCCGTTTATGGAGCGTTACTCAAATTCGACACGTGAGGTCGCGCAGGACGGACGTCGTGGCGCCTTAATGATGACTGTTTCGATTCGTCATCCCGAGGCTGAGGCCTTTATAGATGCAAAGATGGAAACCGGTAAGGTGACCGGTGCAAATGTCTCGGTGCGCATAGATGACGAGTTTATGAATGCTGCGGTCAACCACAATACCTATCGTCAGCAATATCCTGTAAATAGTGACCATCCGTCTATCGTAAAGGATATTGATGCATCGGCTTTGTGGGATAAGATTATACATAATGCATGGAAAAGTGCCGAACCGGGAGTGTTGTTCTGGGATACAATCATACGAGAAAGTGTCCCGGATTGTTATGCCGACTTAGGCTTCCGCACAATATCCACCAATCCTTGCGGTGAGATACCTTTGTGCCCTTATGACAGCTGTCGTCTGCTTGCCATAAATCTATATTCGTATGTACGCAACCCCTTTACGCCGGAGGCTGAGTTTGACTATGACCTGTTTGCCAAGCATGTAGCCATAGCGCAACGCGTTATGGACGACATCATTGACTTGGAAATGGAAAAGATAGAGCGCATCATTGCAAAAATCAAGGGCGATCCCGAGACCGATGAGGTCAAAAGTACTGAGTTGCATCTATGGGAGAAGATAAAGAATAAGACCATAAAAGGTCGTCGAACCGGAGTCGGGACAACCGCTGAGGGAGATATGCTTGCCGCTATGGGCCTGAGATATGGTACCCCCGAAGCCACGGATTTCAGCGAGGACGTGCACCGTCGTTTGACTTTGGCAGCTTATAAATCGTCTGTGAATCTTGCCCGCGAACGCGGCGCATTCGAAATATACGATGCAAAACGCGAACAGCACAATCCCTTCATCAATCGCTTGCGGCTGCAGTCTTCGGAATTATATGAAGATATGGTCAAATACGGACGACGTAACATTGCGTGTCTTACAATTGCTCCGACAGGTACAACATCGCTGATGACTCGTACCACCAGCGGTATCGAACCGGTATTTATGCCGGTGTACAAGCGTCGTCGCAAGGTTAATCCAAGTGATGTATCTGCTCGCGTCGACTATGTAGACGAGAGCGGCGACTCGTTTGAAGAGTTTATTGTATATCACCCGAAGTTCATCGAATGGATGAAAATCAATGGTATCGAAGTACGACAAGACTATACGCAAGAAGATATTGATGCACTTGTGGCTAAATCTCCATATGCTCATGCCACGGCAAATGATATTGATTGGCTTGAAAAAGTGAAGATGCAAGGCCGTATACAAAAGTGGGTGGATCATTCGATATCGGTTACAATCAACCTTCCGTCAGCTGTGAGCGAAGACCTTGTCAATCAGCTATATGTAGAGGCATGGCGACAAGGGTGTAAGGGATGTACCGTATATCGTGACGGTTCGCGGTCGGGCGTTCTTATATCTGTCACCAAGAAACCTGCCGCAACTCCGGTTCAGGTTCTAAAACGTCCCATCGAATTGGATGCGGATGTCGTTAGATTCCAGAACAATAAGGAAAAGTGGATAGCTTTTGTCGGACTCAGGGATGGCAAACCATACGAGATCTTTACCGGACTGGCCGATGATGAAGATGGTATATTCTGCCCCAAGAGCGTGACCAAAGGCAAGATCATAAAGAATGTAGATGCTGACGGTAATAAGCGTTATGACTTCCAGTTTATAAATAAGCGTGGATATAAAACCACGATAGAGGGCCTTAGCGCCAAGTTCAATCCCGAGTATTGGAACTATGCCAAACTGATTTCAGGTGTACTTCGTTATGGAATGCCGATAGACCAGGTGCTCAAACTTGTCGGCGGTCTCGAACTGGATAGCCAGAGCATCAATACCTGGAAAATGGGCGTTGAGCGCGCGCTCAAGAAATACTTGCCCAATGGGACTAAGGCCAGTGGTGTCCGTTGCCCTAATTGTGGCAATGAGACGTTGATATATCAGGAGGGCTGCCTTATCTGCACATCCTGCGGCACAAGCAAGTGCGGATAGTGCGACCACCATATAAACATATCGTATAAGTGTAGGTTGTGCTATACGCACATACGACAGCGTGGAAGTCATCGGCTTAAGCCTGATTATTCGATATATACGATAATAATAAACGAGATAAGTCTCCGGGAATAAGTGTGTTTAAGCACATTTAGTTCCGGAGGCTTTGTTTTTTTGAGCTATACGACGGTAGATTCCAGTATCAAGTGCAAAATTAGCCAATATATTTGAAGAATTCAGCGACCGGGGAAGAAAAGCCGAGTT
>CAKTOT010000092.1 GCA_934590135.1 uncultured Muribaculaceae bacterium | reverse complement strand
CGCGACATCATGGACAACGACCCCACCACACGGTCATACATGAACTTCTTCCCACCCACCACCACCGAAGACTCGCTGGACAAGCAATGGCTCACCAACCTGCTCAAAAGCCGCAAAGACTTCTACCGTCGCAACCGCGACCTCTGCATCATATCCATGGTCGGCGTATACCTGCTGGCGATGCTCGATGCCTACGTTGATGCGTCGCTATCACATTTCGACATCACCCCCGATCTGTCCATGGACGTCCATCCGGCCGTAATACCGGATGCCCGATCGCGGCTTCCGGGCTTCGGCCTATGCTGGGCCATAAATTTTTGAGACCCGGCATTCGCCTGCGCCCAACCACAACCAATCATTAAAGCAAAAACCAATCCTCCGCCAATGTCCAAAACAAAGACACACCTCATAGCCGCCGCCGTTGCCGTCATACTCGGCACCACGGCATCCTCCGCCGCACTGACAGTACGCTCCATAGCCGCCGACACCCTCAGCGCCGACAACATCGTTGTTCCCGAGAGTTTCGAAATCGATACGCACAAGATGATGCAGAACTGGTATCTGACCAACTACGCCGTACTCGACCGAAACGCCGACCAACGCGCCAACGTCCCCACCACCGACCAGGAATATATCGACCGTTTGCAACGGATGCCCACCGTCATGGAAATGCCCTACAACAAGATTGTGCGCGCATTTATCAATATGTACGTCGAGCGCAAAAAATCATTGGTCGAGTCAATGCTTGGCATGAGCCTCTACTATATGCCCATCTTCGAGCAAGCTTTGGACAAATATGGTATGCCCCTTGAGCTCAAATACCTGCCTGTGATCGAATCGGCGCTCAATCCCACCGCCGTATCGCGTGCCGGCGCCACCGGACTATGGCAATTCATGCTTGATACAGCCAAAGGCATGGGTCTCGAAATCAACTCGTTGGTAGACCAACGCCGCGACCCCTACCTATCCTCGGACGCTGCGGCACGCTACCTCAAGCAGCTATACAAGAGCTACGGCGATTGGTCACTGGCCATCGCCGCCTACAACTGCGGTCCCGGCAATGTCAATAAGGCATTGCGCCGCGCCGGCGGAGGCAAAAAAGACTTCTGGGAAATATATCCCTTCCTGCCTCGCGAAACGCGCGACTATATCCCGGCATTCATCGCCGCCAATTATGCGATGACCTATTACAACCACCACAACATCTCACCGGCACTGGCATCGCGGCCTATCGTTACCGACACCGTACACATCAATAAGCGCGTTCACTTCCAGCAAATTTCGGACGTCATGGGCATATCCATGGACGAATTGCGCATACTCAATCCCCAATACCGCACCGACGTCATTCCCGGAGACATCCATCCCTACGCACTCATTCTCCCCAACATCCAAGCCTACTGCTATATAGCCAACGAAGACTCCATCGTCAACCATAACGCCGAGCTATATGCCCGCCGCGATGTCGTCGAGCCCTCCACCGGTGCCACCGTCACCGACAACAATGGCGGCCAATATGTCGAAGAAGTCATCGTCAAATATCATAAAGTGCGTCGAGGCGAAAACCTTGCCTCCATTGCACGCCGCTACGGGGTCAGCCAGCAATCCATACGTCGCACCAACGGCATAGGACGGCGCGTCCGCCGAGGTCAGACCCTACGTATCAACACCGTACAACGTCGCTATGTGCCCGCGCCCGCACCGGCAGACAGCACCGCCATGCCCGACAATAAGCAGCAAGCAACCGCGCCGGACACCAAGGCCGACACCACATCTAACGCCAAGACCGACGAAACGGCCGAACCGACACCACAGACACGCCGGGTGACCGATGCAATGTCCACCGCCAAGAAAACCGATAAGAAAAAAGACAACGAGCGTAAAAACTCGCGCAAGAAGACCGAGAGCAAGCCCGTCAAGCACAAAGTTTCCTCGGGCGAAAACCTCACCAAGATAGCCAAACGCTACGGCGTCACCGTAGACCAGCTGCGAAGCGCCAACAACATCTCCGGAGACGATATCCGTGCCGGACAGACGCTTACAATACCCTCCAAGGACGCCAAATCCGGCAAAAAGAGCTCGTCCAAGAAGAAAAAACGTCGCCGCCGCTAATCACCGAACACGACACAATCGCACATACACACCATAGTCCCATATAATATTATGAGTACAAAAGTCCCGGCATCCGACCCCGATGCCATCTTCGAGCAAAAGACACAACCGCTTCACACGCCGGCATCCGGTTCTGTGGCGGACGTCGACCCCGTCGACCTGCCCGAAAACGCCTTCCGCGAACTGGGCAAAGACGAGCAGTATCGTCCCGTAATGCACCCCGCGCGCCAATACGCCGAGGTCACGCCCTACTCCGTCACTATGGGCCTGATTTTGGCAGTGATATTCAGCGCCGCCGCTGCATACCTCGGTCTCAAAGTCGGTCAGGTATTCGAGGCCGCCATCCCCATAGCCATCATCGCCGTAGGCTTCAGCAACTGGCGCAAAATCCAAAATCCATTGGGCCAGAACGTCATCATCCAGTCCATCGGTGCATGCTCGGGCGTCATCGTTGCCGGCGCCATCTTCACCCTTCCGGCGCTGTACATCCTGCAAGCCAAGTTCCCCGAAATTTCGGTCAACTTCCTTCAAATATTCCTGAGCTCGCTCTTCGGCGGCATCTTGGGCATACTCTTCTTCATACCCTTCCGACGCTACTTTGTCAAGGATATGCACGGCAAATATCCCTTCCCCGAAGCAACGGCCACCACGCAGGTGCTTATCAGCGGCAACGCCTCCGGCGCCCAATCGCAGTCGCGTCTGCTGATTGTCGCAGCACTCATCGGCGGCGTGTATGACTATATCGTTGCCACCTTCGGCGTATGGTCCGAAACCATCACCACCACAGCCTACACCTGGGGACACACCATCGCCGACAAATTCAAATTTGTCTTCTCGTGCAACACCGGTGCCGCCGTCCTCGGTTTGGGATATATCGTAGGTCTCAAATACGCCTTCGTGATCTTTGCAGGCAGTATCTTCGTATGGTGGTTTATCATTCCGCTGATGGGCAGCGAGTTCGGCTCGGCTCAATTTGCCGAGATGATGCCCGAGGAGATATTCAAGCAAGTACGCGGAATCGGCATCGGCGGTATAGCCATGGCCGGCATCATCGGCATCATCAAATCCTGGGGCGTCATCCGCGAAGCCGTGGGCCTCGCCTCTAAGGAATTCAAAGGCAAGACAGCCGCCAAAAAGCCGATACGCTGGCAACTGGATATTTCGATGAAGCATATCACCTACTTCATCGCACTGGCTCTGGTGGCCGTACTGCTGTTCTTCTGGCTCGGCGTCATTCACACCTTCTGGCAGGCTGCCATTGCATGGTTGGTGGTTACGGTTATCGCCTTCCTGTTTACGACCGTGGCTGCCAACGCCATAGCCATCGTCGGCAGTAACCCCGTAAGCGGTATGACTCTGATGACGCTCATCATCGCCTCCGCCGTATTTGTCGCCATCGGCCTCAACGGCACCGGAGGCATCGTAGCCGCTATGGTACTCGGCGGCGTGGTATGCACCGCACTGTCCATGGCCGGCGGCTTTGTCACCGACCTCAAAATCGGCTACTGGCTCGGCTCGACACCCCGCAAGCAAGAAAGCTGGAAATTCCTGGGCACACTGGTGAGCGCAGCCACTGTCGGCGGCGTCATCCTGATGCTAAGCAAAGTCTACGGCTTTGGCGAAAACGGCCTGGCCGCACCACAGGCCAGCGCCATGGCCAGTGTCATAGAACCCATGATGATGGGCGGATCGACACCCTGGATACTGTATATCGTCGGCGCCATTCTCGCCATACTTCTCAACTGGTTAGGCGTTCCGGCTCTGGCATTCTGCCTTGGCATGTTCCTGCCGCTGCACCTCAACACCCCGATGCTTGTCGGCGGCTTGATATCCTGGTTTGTAGGACGTTCGTCCAAGGACAAAGAAGTCTGCCGTCGTCGCAGCGACCGCGGCACGCTGATATCCTCCGGCCTTATCGCCGGCGGCGCCCTCTTCGGCGTATTCTCGGCCATCACCGTACTATGCGGACACGAAGCGCCCACCAACGGCGGCGAGCTTCAGCCTCAGATACTCGGCCTCGTAGCCTACGCCTGCATCATTGCCTACCTGTATATATCCTCGCGCAAAGCCAAGTAACTGACGGACAACCGCACGCAGCATAATACAGCCTCCATGTCCCGGCGCATTATCGCGCTGGCATGGCCATCCATAGCCACCAACGTCACCATGCCGTTGATGGCTATGGTTGATTTGGCCATCGTGGGACACCTCGGCGGCATGACCTCCATAGGCGCCGTGGCTATGGGCGGCGCAATGTTCAATATGCTGTATTGGCTCACCAACTTCCTACGCATGGGCACCTCGGGGTTCACTGCCCAAGCCCACGGCAGCGGCGACAAAGCCGCTATGGCCGGCACTCTGGCTCGCGCTTTGGCCGCAGCGATGGTGCTGTCGCTGCCTATGATACTCCTTTCGGGGTATATTGCCGATGGTATGCAGACCTTTATGGCCCCAGAAGGCGGCGAAACAGTCCGGCAAGCGCGTCGATACTTCGGCATAGCCATCTGGGGAGCGCCGGCAGTTTTGGCCACCTATTCGCTGTCCGGATGGTTCACCGGAATGCAGGACACACGGCCCGTCCTACTGATGGCCATAGTGCAAAACGTACTCAATATTATACTGTCACTTGCGTTAGTATATACCTTTGGCTTGGACATCGAAGGTGTCGCCTTAGGCACCGCCGTGTCGCAATGGGTCGGCGCCGGCACCGGGCTGATAGTCAGTTCAAAACTCCGACGTCGTGCCGCCCTGCCGTCCCTGCGCAAGGCCATACGACACGCCGGGGTCTCGCTCGGACGATTTTTTCGCGTCAACGGCGACATCTTTTTGCGCACGCTGTGTCTGGTGTCAGTCACACTATGGTTTACACGTCAAGGCGCACATATAGGCATCGACGTACTGGCCGCCAACGCCTTACTCATGCAGCTATTTATGCTGTTTTCGTTCTTTATGGACGGCTTCGCCTTTGCCGGCGAGGCTCTGGCCGGGCACTTCTACGGCGCCTCGGACGAAAGCTCGCTACGCCGCTGCGTACGCCTCTTGCTGCTTTGGGGCTTGGCACTGTCAGCAATTGTATCATTGCTGTATGCAGTGGGCGGCGACGTCATACTCGACATACTGACCGACGATGCGACAGTCATCGCTGCCGCCGAGCAGTATCTACCCTGGGCTTCCGCCGTCCCGATATGCGGATTTATGGCCTTTGTCTGGGACGGAGTATTCGTAGGACTGACCCTGACCCGGCAGATGCTGGCGTCCATGGCCGCCGCAATGCTGGCATTCTTCGTCATAGACGCCGGGATGCCGGCATTCGGCATTACGGACATCACACTCACAGCCAACGACTTACTGTGGCTGGCATTCAACGCCTACCTATTGTGCCGAGGCCTTGTCCAAGCGTCAATATTTGTCCGCAGATGCAATCGACAACGCCACCGACCCGTATCCTCAGGCACGGCCATACATAAAAACCGGCACGGCCATACATAAAACAAAGTATGTCGGCGCCAACACACATCCGATAAAAGGCCTAAAATACCGACTTTTAATGATTGTACATTTTACAGAGTTTACGTAACTTTGCAATTGGCAAAAAGATATATACATATCGTTATGCCACACTTTTAATAGCCATAGCGACACATCGCCACATAGCATATACATGAGCACCATAATCAAACGCATAATAGCGATAATACTCGTCCTGACAGCCGTAACGCCCTCGGCACTTGCCGTACGTCTGAGCGGTCGCGTTGTCGATAAAGCCGACGGCGAGCCTTTGGCCTTTGCCTCCATCGAAGTCAATCCCGGCAAACACGTCATGGCCACCGATGCCGACGGACGCTGGAACATGGACATACCCGGCGGCAGGTACACCGTCACGGCATCATACGTAGGCTATGCCGCCAAGAGCCAAACCATCACACTCACCGATGCCACCGCCCTGGACATACGACTGGAGACCTCCACCACCGTACTGGGACAAGTGACCGTCACCGCACGCGAAAATCGCGGCATGACCACCTCGTCACGTATCGACCGCTCGGCCATGGAGCACTTGCAACCCACAAGTTTCACCGACATCCTCGAATTGCTGCCCGGCGGAATATCCAAGAATCCCGATATGGGATCGGCCAACACCATCACACTGCGCGAGACCGGTGCCATCAGCGCTACCGGCGAGCGCAGTTCACTGTCATCGCAATACGCCACCACATCCATGGGCACGGCCTTTGTGGTGGATGGAGCGCCCATCAATACCGATGCAAATATCCAGGGCATACCCGGATCTACGACCTCCGATCCCGAGAGCCAACGTGATGTCACCAATCGCGGCGTCGACATGCGCACAATATCCACGGACAATATCGAAAGCGTCGAAATAGTCCGCGGCATCCCCTCGGCCGAATACGGCAACCTCACCTCCGGCGTGGTCAATATCAAGCGCATAGCACGCGCCACACCGTTCACGGCACGTCTGAAAGTGGACGAGTACTCCAAGTTGTTCTCCTTCGGCAAAGGCTTGGCTTTGGGCAAACACGTGCTCAATATTGACGCCGGATGGCTGGACAGCAAGACCGACCCGCGCGACAACCTCGAGAACTATAAGCGCGCCAACGCCTCCGTACGCTCGCATCTGCATTGGGACGCCTCGGCCGTCACCACTTTATGGAACATCAGCGCCGACTACACCGGCAGCTTCGACAACGCCAAAGTCGACCCCGACATCAACTACAACCGCGTGGACGAATACCGGACACGCTACAATCGTATAGCCCTGACGTCCAACCTCAACTTCAACTTCAAGAAAACATTGTGGCTGAGCGCGGTACACCTCTCCACAGCATTTTCTTACCAGCACGACCGGCTGGAACGCACGCTGCTGGTATCACCGCGCCGCGCCGCCGTGGCTCCCACATCCTACGAAGCAGGGGTACATGACGGCAAGCTGCTACTGGGCGAGTACATCGCCGATTACGTCAACGACGGACAGCCTCTAAGCTTCTACCTCAAAGCCCGCGCCGGCGGTGCCCTGGGCCCCGATGCGGCACGCCACGCCTGGAAACTCGGCGTCGAGTACACACTCTCCAAAAACATCGGCGACGGACAAGTCTACGACCTCGAACGACCGCTCTCGGCATCATGGCAGACACGTCCGCGCGCCTTCAAAGACATCCCGGCACTGCACGTTGTCTCAATGTTCTTGGAAGACAATTTCACCGCCATGATCGGGCGCAATACCCTTGAACTACAAGGCGGTCTGCGCACAATCCAACTGGCCGGACTGCCCTCCGAGCGATACCTGAGCGGACGCATATATCTGGACCCGCGCGTCAATGCCGTATGGCGTTTTGCGGCCAACGACAACGGCTTCAAGCCCTGGATTGCCGGCGGCTGGGGCCTGACCACACGTATGCCCACAGCCGACCAGTTGTATCCTCAGGACGTCTATCTGGACTTCATGCAGCTCAACTACTATAATTCAACCGACCCGGCGCGACTGAGCCGCATCAACCTGCGCACATACATCGAATCACCCGTCAATAACGACCTGCACGCCGCTCGCAACCGCAAATGGGAAGTACGCGCCGGCTTCAACTGGCGCGGCAACGAATTCTCCGTCACTTATTTTGACGAACACATGTCCTCCGGCTTCCGCTACTCTCCATGCTACAGCGCCTACGCCTATCGTCAATATGACGCTACGGCCATAGACCCGACCACGCTCACGGCACCGCCGGCACTCGAAAGCCTGCCATACACCGACACAAGCATTCTGGGCGGATATTCGCGCGTCACCAACGGCAGCCGCATCGACAAACGCGGCATTGAGTTCCAACTCAATACCATACGATGGAAGCCCCTTGAGACATCGCTGATAATCACCGGCGCATGGTTTCGCACACGCTACAGCAACTCGCAAGACATGATGACCCCCGTCTCCGCCACCATAGGCAACATCGCCGTAAGCGACAAATACATCGGCGTATACCCCACCGATGACGGACGCATCAACGAGCAATTCAGCACCAATTTCATGTTCGACACCCAGATACGTCGCTGGGGACTGATATTCACCACCACCGTACAATGCCAATGGTGGCTCAAAACACGCCGTCTGCGCCAAAACGGCGTCCCCTCGCAATATCTCAGTGCCTACGACGGCCTGTACCACCCGTACACCGAAGCCGACGCACAAGATCCGACACTGCGAACTCTCATCATCAACTATAACGACGACAGTTTCCGCACACAGACCGTAGCTCCGGCGATATACGTCAACCTCAAGGCCACCAAGAAGATAGGCAATTGGATGAAGATTTCGGCCTTCGTAAATCGCATCATCGATTACCTGCCTTCGTATCACAGCAACGGCATACTGCTGCGCCGCTACTCATCGGCCTACTTCGGAATGGAAGCCAACCTGACTTTCTAATCCGCCGATAAGACCGCCACAGCAGACCAAGACGCACAAAAAAAACCTCAGTAATCAAATATATACGACGCAACAAACACACATCCGACAAAATGAAACTACCAACAATCTTCACACTATTGTGGCTCGCCATTGCCACTGTGACATTTACATCCTGCGATGACGACCCCGGAACACAAAATGTAGGGGTCTCCGTAGTGCTCACCTTGCCTTCGGACGTGGACGCCTCCGCTCTGACAGATGCCACCTATACCTTTCACAACGTATCCACCGGCGCGGATTATACCTTCGGCAAAGACGAGCCGCTGAACGTCCTGCCCGGCCTATATGACGTCTCCTTTGAGGCTCATTACACATTGCCCAACGGCAATACCGCCACTCTGCGTGCCAACGCCCAAAGCGTCAACATCACCTCCGGACAGACATCCATAACCCTGTCCACCTATTCCAATATCGAGACCGACGACCTGATAATCTCCGAAATATTCTACACCGGAACCGTCACATCCACCGGCAAGCAGTACAACGGCGACCAGTACGTCAAGCTCTACAACAACACCGACCACGTAATATATGCCGACGGCCTCACCTTCTTCGAGAGCAAATTCCTGACCACCCAGAAGCTCAACTTCGATCCGGACATCATGGCCGAAGCCATCACCGTAGATGCGCTCTACACCATCCCCG
>CAKTOT010000091.1 GCA_934590135.1 uncultured Muribaculaceae bacterium | reverse complement strand
TATCGGGAGTGTATGGCCGGCTTTTGTGGTGTGCTATGGTATCCCGATGCTTATCAACGGATTACGCTCGCGCTTATATGGGGTAATAATGACCGCAGTGGGAATTGTAGCGTTGTACACTTTCGTCGTGTCTTTGGCTGTGACAATTCAGATTTCGCTGTGGATATTAATGGCTTTGGCTATTTCTTCTCCGATAGTATGGCTGCTGGTATTCAAGGTCTTCGGCAAATACGTCCAAGCCGGCAAGCAGAAATGGGTATGGCGAGACGGCCGCGCTCAATACGTGTACCATTCGCATCCTACCGACCGTTCGGTATAGTCGGTCATAAACTGATAGGCGTTTTAATATTTGTCGGCCTCTGTTTTTTTGTACTTTTGCAGAAAAACAGAGCATAATGAACAGACTATTTACATCCGTTATCGTAACCATCTGTGCTATAGTATGCGCTTTTGCTCAAGATGGAATGCGCTCAATGACTTTGCAGCCTACGCTCCTGCAAAATCTGTCAATTATTGATTACAAAGAGGCTGGTACGGCACAATTCGAGGGTACGATATATTGCAAATCCCGGAGGCGTATCGAATCAAGCGACATTGAGCCGAAAGTTTTCTCCGTTAAGACCGATCGTGCCGGGCAACTTGCCGAACTTCTCGGGGCTGATATCAATCTTATTGCCGAACTTCATGTGGAAGGCCCTATCAATAGCAAGGATTTCAATACGTTATGGAGCAGCTCTTTTAACGGAAAGCTGAAGGTCATAGATCTCGGCAAGGCTTTCGTTGAGAACAACATTATACCGGACCACGCGTTTTTCCACACGAATGAGCAGGTGGACTGGGAAACACTTGCTATAACCACAATTTGGCTTGAGAAACTTGTATTACCCGAAGATATAACCGAGATAGGGGAGTTAGCTTTTGCTTATGCTACGTCATTGTCCGAAATCAATTTTCCGGCGTCGTTGCGAGTAATAGGAGAGGCCGCATTCACTGACTGCATTAAACTTACGTCCGACAAGCTGAAATTCGGGGACAACCTTGAGAAAATCGGCAGTCAGGCATTCTATCAGTGCTTGGGGCTGACTGACGCTATACACTTGCCCGAATCAATAAAGAGTATCTATGATGGCGCTTTTTATCACTGCAAAATCACAGATATAAATTTACCGGCATCGCTCGAATATCTTGGAGATATGGCTTTTACCGGGTCGAAACTCCAAAAGGTTATACTCCCGGACGACTGCTATCTTGATGCGTACGGAGGCCAGTTTTGTAACTGCTTTGATTTGACCGAGGTTCACTTGCCGGATAATCTTGCGTTTGTGCCATCACAAGTCGTAGGCGGATGCACTTCGCTAAAGACTATTAATGTGCCGCAGAAGGCGGTTGTCATCGGCGAATTTGCATTCGACAATACGGAAATCGAACACATTGATTTGCCGCCTACTGTCACTACGATCGAGCAGGATGCATTTCAGGCCTGCAATCAATTGAAGACTATTGTGCTACCTCCATCTCTGTCAAAAATCGGCAATAACGTATTCAATCTTTGCTACGGCTTGCAGAGTATCTATTGTATGGCTGAGCAGCCGCCGGTGTGCACCAAAGGATTGTATGACGAGAGCAATCCTTTCACTTCGCTTGATACAACAATGCCGGTGTACATTCCGGTAGGGTCTCGCGAAAAATACCTTTCGGCATCGGGTTGGAACTATTTCTCCAATTTTATAGAAACCGCTGACTTCCCATATGGCGGAATCGAAGATGTGACTATTGACCAAAAAGAGCAGGATGGCACTACATACGACTTGTTCGGAAGAAAGGTTGAGACCCTTGTTCCCGAGACCATTTACGTGCGGCATGGCAGGAAATTTATCCAAAAGTGATGGGCGAATACCACTATTGCAGCATATGGATGGTGGCATTTAGTCCGTGTGTCTGAGGAGGCGTTGATTCCGGCATAAGGCTACATCTAATATTGTTATACGCTGAATCGTGGCGTCTTTTACGAACAAATAAACAGCCCCTGTAGCGGATGTTCCGTTGCAGGGGCTGTTATTGGTGTCTGATGTATATGTGACTTATGTCGTCTGCATATATGAGCGTATGCGCGTGCGCAAGTCAGTGTCGTGCTTCTTAGTCGCCTTCGAGGTCTACGGGAACGGCTACGATGCGGTAGTTGTGGCCGCGGACAAAGTTGAGTATTTCTTCGCGTACGGTGCAGGGCTCGATGTCGTTTTCGATGCGTCGCAGGGCGTTGAATACCGAAGTCTGGGTCTGGTATATATGTCGGTATGCCTTGGCTGCATTGTCAATGTCTTCGGCGGAGAAGTCTCCACGGGCGGACATGACTTTGGCATTGACGCCGTAGTATACGGCGGGGTTGTGTGCCAGGATGATGTAGGGGGGCACGTTACCGCTGACACGGCAGCCGCCTTTGATGAATACCCATTTGCCGATATTGGAGTTTTCGTGTACGATGGCGCAGGACGAGAGTATGGCGCAGGTGTCGATAGTGACGTTTCCGGCCACTTTGACGCCGTTGCCCAGCACGCAGGGGCCTAAGATGTTGCTGTCGTGTCCGATGTGAGTCTCGGCCATAATGAAGCACCCGTTGCCTATACGTGTACCGCCTTCTTCGGTGATACCGCGGTTGATGATGACTTGTTCGCGGATGATATTGTTGTCGCCTATGTAGCAGTAAGTTTTTTGGCCCTTCCAACGGAAGTCTTGGGGGTCGGCGCCGATGATGGCACCTTGGTAGACTTTGTTGTTTTTGCCCATGCGAGTACCGCGGATGATGCTTGCATAAGGCATAATGGTGCATCCGTCGCCGATGACAACGTCTTCGTCGATGTACGCAAAGGGATGGATGGTGACGCCTTCGCCTATTTTTGCGTTGGGGTCTACGTGTGCTAATGGACTGATCATTCTTTTAGCTGTGTTTTTGTTGGACTTATAAGGTGGGGTTGATGTATCAACGTCCGCCGCCGAGGCTTTGGTAGAGGTTGATGATGGCTTGGTCGCGTGTCAGTCGGCAGGATACTTGGTTGAGCTGAGCCGCGAGCAGGCTTTGCTGAGCGGTGAGTACTTCGAGGTATGTGCCGTTGGCGTATATCATCAGGTCGTTTGTATACTCTACGGCTTTTTCGAGGTCGGCGCTCTGAGTTTCGAATATGGCGGCACGTTGGCCGGCAGTGGTGTAGGCGCTCATGGCGTTGGACACTTCGGAAGCCGCGCTCAGCAGGGTGTGCTCAAAGCTGTTGAGGGCTTGTGCCTGTTGGGCTTTGGCTGCTTGCAGTCGAGCGATGTTCTGTCCGCGGGCAAACAGAGGTGCGGTCAGCGATCCGGCCAGATTGTAGAACCATTCGCCGGGGTTTTTAATCATCGTCCCCAACTGGTTGGTAAATCCGCCGGTGAAGCTGATTGAGAGACTTGGATAGAAAGCGGCGCGTGCTGAGGCAGTGGTGTAGTATGCGGCTGCCAGCGAGCGTTCGGCAGCAGTGACATCGGGACGCATGGCCAGATAGGACATGGGCACGCCTTGTATTATGGGGGCGGGGATGTTGAGGGAGGCATCGGCGCTTACTTCCCAGTGCGTGGGCATGGTTTCTACGAGCAGGCTCATGGCGTTGTCCAGGTTGACACGGGTGTCTTCGAGCGAGGCGATTTGGGCCAGTACGCTTTGGAGGTTGGCGTTGGCTTGTACTACGGCGGCCTCAGTCATTCCGGCTTTGCCGGCTTCTTTGAGGTCTCGCATTACTTGGACGCTTTCGCTCCAGAGTTTGGCTGTATTGCGTACCACTTTGAGTTGTGCTTCGACTGCGGCCATGGTGTAGTATGTATTGGCTACGGTGGCGATGAGCTGCGAGCGTACGGCCTGGGCGTAAGCCTCACTTTGTTCAACGGCCACGGCGGCGCCGCGTTTGCTGTTGAGTAGTTTGCCAAAGAGGTCAACTTCCCAGGATACTACGGCCGGTATTTGGTATCCCCAGGATATGGAGCTGCCGGCGATGGAGCTTCCCGAGCCGTTGGGGGCAAGGGCTACGGAGGGGAGGTACGCCAGTTTGGCGCCGCGCAGTTGGGCCTGAGCGATGTCGATGTTGAGGCGAGCGTTGGCCAAGGTGGTGCTTGATGCCAAGGCTCGGTCGATGAGGTCGGCCAGTACCGGATCGGTGAAGACTTCTTCCCACAGCAGGTTGCCCAATGCGGTGCTGTCTACGTTGTTTTGACGAGCCTGTACGTATTCGGCCGTGAGAGGCGTATTTTCGGGCGTCTGATATTTTTTGTAGATGCCGCAGGAGGTGGCCGCCACGGCCAAGGTGGCGGCTACCAGTGTTGCGGTGATTATGTTTTGTTTCATATTATATCGTGTGAGGTGTTAGTTCTCGGGTGTGAATTGCTCGATTTCGCTTTCGATTGTGCCTCCGGGTTCGGCGTTATCCCAGTGCATGGGTGTAATCTTCTCTTGTATTTTCTGGAATGCGACGAAGAGGGCGGGCACGATGAAAATCTGGAGTATCATACCGATGAGCATACCGCCTACGGCGCCTACACCGAGTGCGTTGTTGCCGTTAGCGCCTACACCGGTGGAGAACATCAGGGGCAGCAGGCCGATGATGAGTGCCAACGAGGTCATCAAGATAGGACGCAGACGGGCGCCGGCACCGGCGATGGCGGCGTTGATTATGGACATACCGGTTTTGCGGCGGTCAAGGGCGAATTCGACAATAAGGATGGCGTTCTTGGCCAATAGACCGATAAGCATAATCAGCGCTATTTGCAGGTAGATGTTGTTGCTGACGCCGAATATGAGTGCGAATATGAACGAACCCATGAGGCCGAAGGGTATGGAGAGGATTACGGCCCAAGGTAAGATGTAGCTTTCGTACTGAGCGGAGAGCAGCAGGTAGACGAAGAGCAGACATAGTGCAAAGATGATGGCTGTGGCGCTTCCCGAGCTTTGGGCTTCTTCGCGTGTCATGCCGGCGTATTCGTAGCCGTAGCCTTGGGGCAGCGTCTGTGCGGCCACGCGTTGGATTGCGGCGATGGCGTCACCGGAGGAGTATCCGGCGTTGGGCTGACCTGTGACGCTGATGGAGTTGAACATATTGAAGCGGTTGAGCAAGTCGGGGGCGTATACGCGCTTGAGGGCGACGAAGTTGGTGATCGGGGCCATCTCGCCGGTCTCGCCGCGCACCTTGATGGCGTTGAGCGTTTCGGGCGATACGCGTGCCGAGGGCTCGGCTTGCATCATTACGCGGTAGATCTTACCGAAGCTGTTGAAGTTGCTGACATACATACTGCCGTAATATCCTTGGAGGGTGCTGAGGATGGTCTTGGGCGAGATGCCGGCTTGTTTGGCTTTGGCCACATCGATGTCCACCTGATATTGGGGGAAGGTGGGGTTGAAGGTGGTGTAGGCCATCTGAATTTCGGGCTGTTGATTGAGCTGTGCCAGGAATCCTTGCACAACGCCGAAGAATTTGTTGATGTCGCCGCCGGTGCGGTCCTGCATCTTGATTTCGAAGCCGTTGGTGGCACTATAGCCCGAAATCATAGGCGGTGCAAAGATGACGACATTACCGTCTTTGATGACGCTGAGTGCTCCGTAGAGTTGTTTGAGCACGGCTTCGGAGTTCTGGGTTTTGCTGTCGCGTTCTTCCCAGTTTTTGAGTTTGATGATGAATGTGCCGTATGTGGCGCCTTGGCCTGCGAGGAAGCTGTAGCCGTCAATCATCTGGCTTTCGGCCACGGCGGGGTTCTGACGGATGATTTTGTCGGTTTGTTCGAGGACTTCGCCGGTGCGTTCTTGGGACGAACCCGGGGGGAGGTTGACCATGCAGAAGAGCACGCCGGTGTCTTCATTGGGCACGAGTGCTGTCGGGGTGATGGTCATCAAGTATACGAGGGCGAATACGGCTGCTCCCACAATGCCGAAGGATGTGACTTTGTGGCGTGCGAAGAATGTTGCCGACTTTTTATAGCGTTTGAGCATGGCGTCATACCCGGTGTTGAAGGCTGTATGGAAGCGGCTTACGAAGCTTTGTTTCTTGCCTTCGGCGTCTTTGTGCGGTTTAAGGAACACGGCGCACAGGGCGGGGGAGAGGGTAAGGGCGTTGACGGCCGAGAAGAATATGGCTATGGCCATGGTGAGGCCGAATTGCTGGTAGAACACGCCGGAAGTACCCGAGATGAAGGATACTGGGATGAACACAAGCATCATGACCATGGTGATGGAAATCAGGGCGCCCGAGATTTCGCTCATGGCGTCTATGGATGCGCGGCGTGCACTCTTGTAGCCGACATCGAGTTTGGCGTGCACGGCCTCGACCACCACAATGGCATCATCGACCACAATGGCGATGGCCAGCACGAGAGCCGAGAGTGTAATCAGGTTGATGGAGAAGCCTATGAGCTTGAGTACGAAGAATGTACCAATCAACGCCACGGGAATTGCAATGGCGGGGATAATGGTGCTTCGCATATCTTGCAGGAAGATGTATACCACGATGAACACCAGCAGGAAGGCTTCGATAAGGGTCTCGATTACGTGGTCGATGGAGGCGTAAAGGAAGTCGTTGTTGTTCAACGGTACAGCTACTTTGAGTCCGTCGGGGAGGGATTTCTTGACGGTCTCAACGTAGTCAAGGCAGTCGTTGATAATCTGTGTAGCGTTGGAACCTGCGGTTTGGAATACAATGGCCATAACCGAGGGATGTCCGTTGAATTTGCTGTGGAAGCCGTATGTTACGCGACCCAGTTCGATGTCGGCTACGTCTTTGAGGCGCAGAACTTCGCCGTTGGAGGAGGCGCGTACGACTATATTTTCGAATTCGGAGGGGTCGGCAAGGCGTCCACGGTAGCGCATAGTGTACTGGAAGGACTGGTTGCCTTGTTCGCCGAATGAGCCGGGAGCTGCTTCGACGTTTTGTTCGGCCATTACGGCGGCGATGTCGGAGGGCATAAGGTTGTACTGGGCCATGACATCTGGTTTGAGCCATATACGCATCGAATAGTCGGCTCCCATGACCATAACGTCACCCACACCATTGACACGTTGCAACTGGGGTACGATATTGATTTTGGCGTAGTTCTCGATGAATTCCTCGCTGTACTTGCCGGTGGGGTCGTATAGTGCGACGCCTACAAGCATGGAGGTTTGACGTTTTTGTGTGGTCACGCCCACCTGAGTCACTTCGGAGGGCAGGAGGTTGAGGGCTTTGGATACGCGGTTTTGGACGTCGATGGCGGCCATATTAGGGTCAAAGCCTTGACGGAAGTAGACGTTGATGGTGGCCGAACCGGTGTTGGTGGCCGTGGATTCCATATAAGTCATACCTTCGGCGCCGTTGATGGATTCTTCCAGGGGCGCAATCACGGAGTTGAGCACGGCCTGAGCGTTGGCACCGCTATAAGTGGTGGATACGCTGATTGTAGGGGGCGCGATGTCGGGGTACTGGGTGATAGGCAGGGAGACCATACCGATGATGCCCAAGACGACGATAAAGATGGATATAACCGTGGACAAGACCGGTCGGTTGATAAAGCGGTCAAGTTTCATTGTCTTTGTGCTGTTGTGTTGTGGTGGTGTTTGTTCTTGAAATGATGCCTGCCGGAGGGGTGGGGAGTCGTTTGGAATCCCGTAGGCGAATGTTTTGTCCTCTCCGGTTGGTGAGGGCTGTGGCGTTGTTTATTTCTTGGCTGCGCCCTGTTGCTGCATCTTTGCTTCCATGGCAGCTTTTTCTTGTGCTGTCACGGGTTTGATCTTCATATTGTCGCGCACGGAGGTGCCTACGCCCTCGACGACGATGCGGTCGCCGGGCTTGAGGCCGTCGGTGACTACGTAGTTTTGTCCGTCATTGAGGTCGAGCACTTTGATTTGGGTGGGCACGGTGCCGTTGGTGTCATTGACGGTGTAGACGTATTTCATATCCTGAATTTCGAAAGTAGCCTTCTGGGGTACCAGGATTACGTTGTGGCTGTGCGTGGGTATGATGACGTTGCCGGTGGATCCGCTGCGGAGCATCCCTTTGGGGTTGTTGAAGAGGGCACGCACTTGGGCAGCGCCGGTGGTGTTGTCGATGACGCCGCTGACGGTGGCTACGCGTCCTTGGAGGGGATAAACGCTGCCATCGGCCAGCATAAGGCTTACTTGCGGCAGGCGTTCTACGCGTTCGTTAAGGCTGTATTCGCCGTTGTCGGTGAGTTTGAGCAGCTCTTTTTCGTTGAGCGAGAAGTATGCGTACACTTCCGAGTTGTCGCTGATGGTGGTCAGCGGCTGTGCCGACGAGGGTGAGGCCAGTGAGCCTTCGCGCTGCGGAATGGAGCCTACAACGCCGTCCGAGGGGGAGGTGACGATGGTGTACGAGAGGTTTTTCTTGGCGGATACGAGGCCGGCTTGTGCCTGAGCCAGAGATGCGCGTGCTTGAGCCAAAGCATCGGCGGCTGTTTGCCATTGGGTTTGGCTTATGATGTTTTTCTCGAAAAGCATTTTTTGGTTGCGCTCGTTGGAGGCTGCGGTGTTGACGGCTGCTTGTGCGGCGTTGACGGCTGCATGGGCTTGTTCGACAGCGGCTTGGTATTGTACTTGGTCGATGGTAAAGAGCACTTGGCCTTTGCGTACGTGTTGGCCTTCGTCAACGTGTACTTTGGTGATAAAGCCGGAGACTTGAGGACGTATGGCGATGTCTGTCTTGCCTCGAATGATGGCGGGATAGTAGGTGTTGAGGTCTTCCGAAGTTGTGTCTACAGTCTGTACCTCGATGGCCGGAACCTGTTGGGGCATTGCTTGCTGTTTGGAGCATGAGCCTACGGATACGGTCAGGATAAAGGCTGCGCCAAGGCCTAAGGCTGTCATGGCGCGCATGTGCATCTTGTGGGTGTTCATATTTATTTTATAATGTGAGTTTTGTATTGTCTGCTACTATTCGGTTTGTCGTCTATTGTGAGGTGGGTCGGCAGATAAAGTATCTGTGCATAGTAGAAATTGTCGACTCGACAGAGCACGACAAACCATGGTGCAAAGTTACGATAATTTGGGCTATGGATATTAGTGAAGCAATGGAAATATTGACCAATAATGCTACTAAATTGGAATATTTTGCCACATTTTAGTTGTTTTAACGTAGGTGGCTGAGTGTCGTAGGTATGAAAATGCCTAATTGCAGTATATATTAGTAAATGAAGTCGTGTAGAAAGCCGTAATTAGGGCTGTGGCTGAATGAGTATGACTTGGGCGTATGTCTTATGTG
>CAKTOT010000090.1 GCA_934590135.1 uncultured Muribaculaceae bacterium | reverse complement strand
GCCCTGCGCAACGAAACCGGTAAGCCGGCCGTAGTGCGTCTTTTGCAAGTCAAATTAAGCGAAGTTGACCATCTGCGAGGCGAGATATCACGGCTGAAAGAAAGCCTTGCAGCTGCTCAGAATAATTTGGAAAAGGTCGCGGCACAATACGTGGCTTTGGGGGAGGAGTGCCGTGATGAGGCTTGGGATAACAATGCGGCTATGGCCAATTATGACCGCGCGCTGGAAATGTCACCGGATTACTATCCTGCCGTATTGGCCAAAGGATTGTTGCTTTCGGACATGGGACGCAATGACGAGGCACATGCCGTATTACATCATGCAAGTGAGCTTTGTCCTACGGACTTTAAGCCCATTATGGCGCTCGGCGATATAGAATATGGCGATGGCGACCTTGCTGCAGCTATGGGCTACTATTTGCATGTCGTAGAACTCAACGACTCGTATATTCCGGCATATACATGTATTGCAGAGATTTATCGCAAATTAGGTGATGAAGAAGAAGCCGCACAAACGGAGGCTCTCATAAGAAAACTTAAACGTAAGAAGAAATAAGGTTCGTATAGGCACTTATGATACTCTTAAAGGCTATTTAGGAATGCCGCCTCGAGGCAATACCGAGTTCGCCAAGAGTGCGTATACGCGCAGTAATGGACCTCGGAGCATCTGAAGAGATATGGTTATTTAGCGCTTGCCATGCGGTTTGTGCTTGGTTTAAAGCTTTACCTATGGCCGAAATGTCGCCGAGAATACGTTGCAGGTCTTCGAGTACAAGTGTTCCGACTCGGACAATTTCTTGTTGTTGCTTGTTCCGACGTTCGGTCCGCCATTGCATTTCGACAATTTGCAGAATAGTCATAAGTAAAGCCGGAGATGCAAGTACTACACGCTTGTTGTATGCGTACTCATAGATTGAAACGTCAAAGGCTGTAGCAGAGGCAAGCGCATTATCGTTAGGCATGAAAAGTATGACGAATTCGGGTGAGCCTTCCACTCGGTCGTCATAATGCTTGGACGCAAGGTTGTCAATTTGTCGACGTACCGAAGCTACGTGTTCGCGTAGACATTGTTCCTTGTCTTCTTTGGTTTGGGCATTAATGTATTTGATGTATGCTGTGATGGAAGTCTTGGCATCGATGACGACATTGCGGTCACCGGGAAGATGGACTATGGCGTCAGGTCGGCGTGTATTATCGGAAGTTCCGTCTGCGGCAACAACACTTTGCAAGTCATAGTCGTAACCCTTTTTCATCCCTGTTGCAGCGAGGATATTGCCTAACATCACTTCGCCCCAACGCCCTTGCGCGTTGTTGTTGCCCGAAATACTGCGATTGAGGTCGCGCGTTTGGCGCTCGACATCGCGTGCAGCCGCAAGTATGTCGTTAATATGCTGGCATGTGGTGGTATCTGCGTTCCGACGTTCTTGGATAAAAGCAGCCATATTTGACCCTAAAGTTTCGATGCGTCCGCGTAAAGGTTCGACGACTTGGCGCATATCATCGACGGCGGCACCGCGCTGTTGTTCGCGCGAAAGCGAGGCCAGGGCGTTTTCGGCACGTTCGGCACGCCCGCCGGCTTCGTGTGCACGAGTGCGCCACATCGAAAGACGGGAGGACAGGATGATGGTTGTTATGATTGCGGCGATGCACAAAAGTCCGAGAATAATTACTGCAATGTCCATATCTATGATTTGAAAAATGATTGTCAATGTGTATGATAGTTTGTCTGAGTAGTGCCCATTTTTACACGAAGGTCTCCGCCGACATCTGCCGGGGAGACCTTCGGCTTATATGTATTGAGATTATTGTACCGGCGAAAAAACTATAGTCCCGTCTTGGGCTTGCATGGAAAACAGAGCCTTAACCATAGTCTTATCTCGATTGATGAATGCTTCGACATTGTCTTTACCGACCCCCTCAGTGTGGATAGTTCCACTGCTATTGCTGTCTTTGCTTACAATATTTCCTTTGGCATCGACAATATTCTTATCTGTTTGGTAGATGAACAAGAAGTCGTATTTATCCTTGTCCAAGGCCACGCCACTTTTGAACGAACGCTTCACGATAATCCCGCCTATACAAGGGAAATTGCTGTAAGTTATAGTCTTGGTCCACGGCGACGTCGTGACAGCTTCGACTTTTTCCTCACCGCCCAAGTAGTATGATACGGTTATGTCGGCTACAGATAGAAGGTCTTCGTTAGCGGTGAGAGTTATAGTATAGTCCACGTGGTGGTCTGTACTTTCGGGCGCATCGCTATTGCACGACACCATACAGAAACCGAGCAAGAGAGATAACGAAGTAAAGATGTGTTTGATCATAATTGTGTAGAAGTTTGATTATTGTATGGCGGCAAGACCGCCTTTTGCTGTTTCTTTATATATGGAAGGCAAATCGTGCCCGGTTTGCTTCATTACTTCGACGATGCGGTCAAACGACACGCTGTGCTGCCCGTCCGATATGGCCGCGTACAAATTAGCGTCCAGGGCGCGTGCGGCGGCATAGGCGTTTCGTTCGATACAAGGTATTTGGACCAATCCGCATACCGGGTCGCAGGTCAAGCCGAGGTGGTGTTCAAGGCCCATTTCGGCTGAGTATTCGATTTGGGCGGGTGTTCCGCCAAACAATTGTGAGGCAGCCGCTGCGGCCATAGCGCAGGCCACGCCAACTTCTCCTTGGCATCCAACCTCGGCCCCCGAAATAGAGGCGTTGTGCCGTACTACGGCTCCGAAAAGACCTGCAGTGGCCAGAGCTCGCAGTATGCGTTGGCGGCTGAAATCCTTGGATGTGTGCAGATGATACAGCACGGCAGGCACTATACCGCACGAACCGCATGTAGGGGCAGTCACTATTTTACCTCCGGCGGCATTTTCTTCGCTTACAGCCAATGCGTAGGCATAGACCAGACCTCGACTCTTAAGCGAACTTGTGTAGCCGGCGGCATGGACGTAGTAGCTGACCGCTTTGCGTCTGACGCCCAGACCTCCTGGAAGTACGCCTTCGGCTTCGATGCCGCGGAGAACAGCTTCGACCATAACGTCCCAAACATTTTCGAGATAATCCCAGATGTCCGGGCCTTCGCATTGTTCGACATATTCCCAGAAACTATGACCGGTGGCTTCGCACCATTGCAGAATCTGGCCGATGGTATCCATCTCATAGATATTACGTGCGTTTTCGGGGTCAAGAGGTTGTCCTGCTTCGACAACTTCTCCGCCTCCGATGCTGTACATAGTGCGGGTGGGGCATAGTGCTATGCCTTTATCATCAAGGGCCTCGAAGGCCATAGCATTGGTGTGGAAAGGCAAAACTGTGTCCGGTTTCCAGATAATATCGGTATGTGCTATCGGAGCCAATACGTCCAATATGGCCTTGTCTGTAAGGTGGCCGCGTCCGGTGGCGGCCAAAGAACCATATAGGGTTACGCGAAATGAGTCAGGGCGTAACGATTCGACATCGCTCAGAAAAGTGGTGGCTGCGTTGCGCGGCCCCATGGTATGGGACGATGACGGTCCGTACCCAATCTTGTATATGGTTCTTATGGTCTCCATCGGAAGAGTCGTTATTGATGCTTTTTTAGATACGATCCAGTACAGTGGCTACAAGGTCATGGATGCCTCCCTTGTAGTTGGGGTTGGCATCTTCGTTGAAACGGTTTGCTATAATCGAGCAAACTGTCATGCAGCGGTGTCCCATGAGACGGCCCAAGCCTTGCAGGGGCGCGGATTCCATCTCATAATTTGTCACCTTGCGACCATTGAAACGGAAGCTTTCGATGCGGCGATTGAGATCCGGGTTGGCGAGAGGAAGGCGTACTTCGCGGCCTTGAGGACCATAGAAGCCGACAGCGGATATTGTGTTGCCGCGAACCATATCGTCACGACCGATTTGTGCGACAAGTGATGCGTCGGCATCAACGACGTAAGGTTTAGCCCAAGTTGGATTCCATCCAACGTGCTCGCAAAATGCTTTTTCGAAATCGAGGTCGGCAACGGAGTTGCGTCCGGCATAGTAGTTTAGTACGCCGTCAAAGCCTATTGATTTTTCGGCTATGACGGGTGTGCCGAGAGACAGCTCGGGTTGAAGTGCGCCGCTGGTGCCGATGCGAACCATTGTAAGCTGACGATGGTTTTCTTTAACTTCGCGTGTGGCAAAGTCCACGTTAGCCAGGGCGTCAAGTTCGGTGATGACAATATCGATGTTGTCGGGGCCGATGCCGTGGCTGATGCACATAATGGGTTTGCCACGGTAGGTGCCACCGATAGTATGAAATTCGCGTGACTGTACTTCGAAAGTCTTTGTGTCAAAGAATCCGGCTATCATATCCACGCGGCCGGGATCACCGCATAATATTATGCGGTCGGTGAGCTGTTCGGGATGCAGGTGGATATGGAATGCGGTTCCGTCGCTGTTGATGATAAACTCGCTGGGGGGTATGATTTTCTTGTGTGCCATAGGTGGTATTTGTTTATGTGTGTATGTAGTTTTGATATGTTATGTCTTTTCCTGAATAAATATTAGGAGTGAATGTCAATAGGATACGCTATATCCACCGGCAGGAGTTGACTCTACGCAACCCATAAGCTCAAGTTGAAACAATGCGTCTTGCACATCCGCGAGAGACATTGAAACTGCCGAAGCAATTTGTACCGGCAGGCTGTCGGCATTGGTGTCCAGATACTGTATAATACACTGCTGTTCCTCGGTGAGGTCCAGCGGTAATTGCTTCTGCTGAGGTACGTCGTTGCGAGCCCAGCCCAAATACTCGGCCAATTCGCCGGGTTCGGTGAGTAGGTGCGCGCAATTGGTGCTTATAAGTCTATTGCATCCACGGCTATACTGGTCGGTGGTACGTCCGGGAAGTGCAAAAACTTCCCTGTCGTACGAATTGGCAAGGCTTGCAGTGGTCATAGACCCGCCTTTTCGGTCGCTTTCCATTACCAAAAGGCAGTCACACATACCGGCAACAATTCGGTTTCGCGCCAAAAAGAGAGACGGATTAGTATGACTTTCGAAGTCGTATTCGGTGAGTACAGCGCCTCCGTTCTGTATCATCTTGACCGCTATGGGACGATGTGTTTCCGGATATATGCGGTCTAAGGGTACTGCGCTGACGGCCACGGTGGGAACGCCGGCATCAAGTGCTGCGCGATGAGCTGCCACATCGATGCCGTATGCCAAGCCGCTGACGATAACCAAATCCGGAACCATTGAGGCTAATTCGGAAACGAATTTAGAAGTAGACGAGACGCCATACGAAGTCGCACGACGTGTTCCCACTACCGAAATTATGTGGCTTGCATTCAGGTTGGTGTCACCGGCTATAAATAGACCCAAGGGAGCATCGGCGCAATTGGTCAAACGGCGCGGGAATCGACTATCCGAGTAATATATAAAGTCGACATTCACTTGCCGGGCATGTCGAGCTTGCCGTAAAGCTCTGTCGAGCAAGGCATGACGGTAGCTGTCGTCCAGTATCGGTGAACGAGCGTTTAATGTCCTTTGCAATTCGGCCTCGGACATTCCGAAAAAGCAACGTTCGTCACCGACTTTGTCGAGAATCTGAGTCCCCAACGATAAGTTGTTGCCTTTAAGCCGTGCAAAGGCGATATGTAGTACGAGGTCATCGTAACTATCGATACCGGACATTCCTTTAGGATTATTTAGACGTTTCGATATATTTGCCAAAGGCTTCAAGGAGACGTTCGCCGCGTGTCAGGTGACCGTTTTCGACACATGCCACAGTGACTTCGGCGCGTAGCACCGGTGTCCCGTCGGGACGATATATGTCCTGATAGAATATAAAGGCGGCACCACGACGTCCAAGACGCAGACAGCTAACAAAACTATCGCCAATGCGTAGCGGTGTCTTGTATTCAATATTGACGCGTGCCAATACCGGGTCGATACCCATGGCGTGCATCTCGCCGAAGGTCAGTCCGGCTTGCCGACAAAACTCGTGGCGTGTGTGCTCCAAGTAATGTAGATAGTTGGCGTTGTTTACGATGCCCTGATAATCAAGTTCGTAGTCGCGCACCTGCATTTCTAAGGTAAATATATATTGATCGAACATGGCGTGTATTCCATAAGAAAAAACAAAGATAATACTTTATTTTGATACATTGTATCGTTGTCAGACGTTTTTCGGCGAAAAAGGATCGAAAAAATATGCCGCATGGATTAAACCCCATGCGGCATATGAGTTATGGCTTGTAAAGTAGTGTCTGTGGAATGTCGGACATTATTAAATCCAGCGTGTGAATGCGAAGTCCTGGCGGTGGGGCAGTTCGGCGTTCCACGGATAGATGCGGAATCCGTAGCGGAGCACGCCCGGGTCTTTGATGCGTGATTCGAGCTCGTAGGTGATGACGTTACCGTCTTCCTTGATGACCTTGAAAGGCAAACGTTCTACGAGACTATTGGCGCCGTCTTGTGTGTTGTATACGACTTGCTCGACTGCGAGGTCGCGACCTATGCCGTTGGTGTCAAGGATGATTTCTACGCGATATTTGTCGCCGGTGATTCCGTTGGCTGTTTCGCCTTGTTGCTTGATGTCAATTACTTTGATGCCATCCCATGCGGCGGCTACGCGCTCTTTCCAAGCCACGATGTCTTTGGCCAATGCATAGCCGTTGGCTTCAAGTCGACAGCTACGGCGAGCTTCCTTTTCATAGAATTTTGCGATGTAGTCGTCAATCATACGCTTCATCGTGAAGTGGGGCGCTATATTGCCAATGGAGCCTTTGATGTATTGAATCCATTCAGGCGAATAACCCTTGGAGTTCTTGGCAAAGTATAGCGGTATGATTTCGTTTTCGAGCATGGAGTATATTGTAGCTGCATCCAGTTTGTCTTGCTGAGACTGGTCAGTGAAGGTACGCTTGTCGGTAAGAGCCCATCCGGCTTTTTCGTTGAAGCGATAGCCTTCGTACCACCATCCATCAAGGACGCTGAAATTGAGCACGCCGTTCATTTCGGCTTTTTCGCCGGAGGTGCCGGATGCTTCGAGCGGACGTGTAGGGGTGTTGAGCCAGATATCCACACCGGTGACGAGGCGTTTGGCAACTACCATATTGTAGTCTTCGAGGAAGATGATTTTGCCTAAGAACTGGGGCATGCGCGAAATCTCGATGATGCGTTTGATCAGTCCTTGGCCGGCACCGTCGGCGGGGTGAGCTTTGCCGGAGAAGATGAATTGTACGGGGAATTTCTCGTTGTTGACAATCTTGTCGAGACGGTCAAGGTCGGTGAAGAGAAGGTGCGCACGCTTATAAGTGGCAAAGCGACGTGCAAAGCCGATGATGAGGGCGTTGGGGTTGATCTTGTCGATGATTTTCATTACGGCCGAGGGATCACCCTGATTTGCGAGCCATTTGGCCTTGAAATCGCGCTTGACAAACTTGATGAATTTGTTTTTGAGTGTCATGCGCATATTCCAGATTTCCTCATCGGGTACATCGAAGATGCCTTTCCATGCTTCGGGGTTGCTTTGGTCTGCAAAGAGCTCTTTGCCAAGATGCTGAGTGTAGAACGCCTTCCATTCGCTGGCGGCCCAAGTGGGCATGTGCACGCCGTTTGTGACATATCCTACGTGGCTTTCTTCCCACGAGTAGCCTTTCCAGATACCGGCGAACATCTTTTTGGATACTTCGCCGTGCAACCAGCTGACGCCGTTTGCTTCCTGGCAGGTGTTAAGCGCAAATACGCTCATAGAGAATCGCTCGGGTGTATCCGGATTCTCGCGGCCCATGTTCATGAGATCGTTCCAGGATATGCCCAGTCGTGCGGGGAATTCGCCCATATATTTACCGAAGAGGCTTTCATCGAAGTAGTCGTGGCCGGCGGGTACTGGAGTATGCACTGTGTATAGGCCCGTAGCGCGTACCAGTTCGAGTGCTACATTGAAGTCCAGATGCTCGTCCTGTACATAGTCTACAAGACGCTGGAGGTTGAGTAGTGCGGCATGGCCTTCATTGCAGTGGTAAAGCCTGGTCTTGATTCCAAGTTTTTTTAGCATCAAGATGCCACCGATGCCGAGTAGGTATTCTTGCTTGATGCGGTTTTCCCAGTCGCCGCCGTAGAGTTGGTGCGTGATCTGACGATCGAATTCGCTGTTCATATCAAAGTCTGTATCCATCAGGTACAGTTTCATACGACCTACGTTGACGCGCCAAATGTGGCTGTAAATTATGCGGCCGGGGTAGGGTACTTCAAGGATTAGGGGCTTGCCGTCCTTGTCGAGTACTTGCTCGATTGGAAGCTGATTGAAGTTTTGAGGCTCGTAGTTGGCAATTTGCTGGCCGTCAACGCTTAGGCTTTGGGTGAAATAGCCGTAACGATAGAGGAAGCCGACGGCAGTCATGTCGACGCACGAGTCGGATGCTTCTTTGATATAGTCGCCGGCGAGTACGCCCAGACCTCCGGAGTAAATCTTGAGGCAGTTGCACAGACCATATTCCATTGAGAAGTATGATACCGAAGGAATGTCCTTGCGCATAGGTTGGCTCATATAGTCTTGGAAGGCTATATATGTTTCATCGATTCGGGTGAGCAGCTCGTTGTCTGAAAGGATTTCTTCGAGACGTTCGGCGGTGAGTTGTTGGAGTAGCATCACAGGGTTCTCGCCTGTAGCTCGCCACAAATCGGGATTTAGATCGCGGAAAAGGGTTTTTGCCTCGCTGTTCCAGACCCACCAAAGGTTGCGTGCGAGCTCGTCCAGCGGTTTCAGACGGCTGGGGAGTTCGGCTTTGACGGTCATGTCGCGCCACACAGGGGCGTTGGTGTTACTTACCGGTAGTTTCATATTGTCATGAAGTTTTTTGTGTTGTTTTTTTCGTGTATGATATAATCTTTAAGTACCAAACGGGATGTCCGTATGGCGTATTTAGAAGTTGTATTCGTTAACTGTTCTGTCGGGCTTCGGCCTTTGCAATGGCATCGCGGTACGCTGTGATATAGTATGCAATGAGGTTGTCCCATGTAGCCAGTGTCGCGGTTTCGCGGCATGCCTTGGTCACGTTTGCCAGATAGCTTGGCGCAGCATCGAATAATCGGGAGATGTTTGCGGCAATATTGTCGCAAGCTTGGCGGTAATTGTTGTCGTCGCGGTCGATGACGCATACACCGCCGACTGTATATCCGTCTTTGTGCGAAGACCTTGTCCAGCGGCCAAATCCGCTTAGGGATGTTGTGATTGTGGGTACGCCGAATGCCACACTTTCAAGCGGCGTATACCCCCAAGGTTCGTAATAGCTTGGAAATACGGTGGCATTCAAGGCCGTGAGCATTGTGTAGTAGTCCATATCAAAGACGCCGTCTTCGCCTGTCAGATAGCAGGGTATATATATAGTGTGGAGACGATCTTCGCTTGCATTGGTCACGCCGAGCCGACGCAAACCTACGGTTACCTCATCGCAGTCATCGTTGTTGAGCCAATGCGTGAGGTATGGCTCTTGCATATGTTGGTGGATGCCTTCG
>CAKTOT010000089.1 GCA_934590135.1 uncultured Muribaculaceae bacterium | reverse complement strand
GTCTATGTGGAATGTGGAATGTGGGCGAGGACTTGGGGAGGGCCGAGACCTTAAAGTCTTTAAGGACTTTATATGCTCCAAGCCTTTTCGGCGTTAGCCAAATTCGACATTCGACATTATAATTATTCCCACTCGATGGTGCTCGGCGGCTTGGAGGATACGTCGTAGCATACGCGGTTGACGCCTCGGACGCTGTTGATGATGGTGTTGGAGACGTCGGCCAGGAAATCGTAGGGTAGGCGGGCCCAGTCGGCGGTCATGGCGTCCGTGGAGGTGACGGCGCGCAGGGCCACGGCCTGTTCGTAGGTGCGCTCGTCGCCCATGACGCCGACGCTCTGTACCGGCAGCAGTATCACTCCGGCCTGCCAGATGTCGTCGTACAGGCCGTATTGACGCATCTTGGATATGAAGATGTCATCGGCGTCTTGCAGTATACGTACTTTCTCGGGGGTGACTTCGCCGAGTATGCGCACGGCCAGGCCCGGTCCGGGGAAGGGGTGGCGGCGTATCAGGTGTTCGGGCATACCCAATTGGCGCCCGACGGCGCGTACCTCGTCTTTGAAGAGAGAGCGTAGCGGTTCGCACAATTTCAGGTTCATTTTTTCGGGCAGTCCGCCGACATTGTGGTGGCTCTTGATGGTGGTGCCGGTGATGCTTAGCGATTCGATGCAGTCGGGGTATATCGTGCCTTGTGCCAGCCATTTGACGTCCTTGATTTTGTGTGCTTCTTCGTCGAAGACGTCTATGAAGCCTTTGCCGATGATTTTGCGCTTGGCTTCGGGTTCGGTGACGCCGGCCAGTTCGGCGAAGAATTTGGCCGAAGCATCGACGCCTATGACGTTGAGCCCCAGTCCTTGGTAGTCGCGCAGGACGTTAGCGTACTCGTTTTTGCGCAGCATTCCGTGGTCTACGAAGATGCAGGTGAGGCGGTCGCCGATGGCGCGGTTGAGTAGTACGGCGGCCACGGAGGAGTCGACGCCGCCGCTCAGGCCGAGTACTACGCGGTCGTTGCCTAAGGTACGGCGCAGGTGCTCTACGGTGCTGTCGATGTATGATGCGGGAGTCCATTCGCGGCGCGAGCCGCAGATGTCTACCACGAAATTGCGCAACAATTTCACGCCGCAGGTGCTGTGGAATACTTCGGGATGGAATTGTACGCCCCAGCATTGGCGGCCTTGGCGCCGGTAGGCGGCTACGTGCACCTTGTCGGTGGAGGCCACCACTTCCATATCTTGGCCGACGGCGGTGATGGTGTCGCCGTGGCTCATCCATACCTGTGCGCCGACTTCGATGCCGGCCATCAGCGGGTCGGAGCTGTCTACCCGGCTGAGTAGGGCGCGACCGTATTCGCGAGTGGCGGCCGGCTCGACACGTCCGCCGCGTTGATAGGCCATCAGTTGGGCGCCGTAGCAGATGCCCAGTACGGGGTAGCGCGATACGAGGGCTTCGGTATCTACCTTGAAGGCCTTATCATCGTACACCGAGAAGGGGCTGCCCGAGAGGATGACGCCGATAACATCGGGGTCGTCCGCAGGCATACGATTGTAGGGTAGAATTTCGCAATAGGTGTCGAGTTCGCGCAGGCGGCGGCCTATGAGCTGTGTCGTTTGCGACCCGAAGTCGAGGATAATGATTTTTTGTGGCATCGTCTTTTCTGTGGATGAAGTCTTTTGCTGTGGATAAAGAGTGGCTGGTGCCGTTGTTTCGGTGCAAAGGTACGCTTTTTTTGCGAGACCCCGAAGGGGGCTTGTGAGGACTTGTCGGGCTTCTTCGGATCTTTAGGGGCTCGCTTGCGCTCTTGTAAATAAGAGTAAGGCTCCGTCGACTGCTGAGGTCGGCGGAGCCCTGCTCGGGTCGGTTACGGAATTTTGACTGCCGTATCCCGTATTTCGGCTGCCGTGTCCCGAATTATGTCTGCTGTGACGCGGCTATCGGGATTTGGCCGTCCGGATTCGATTAGGTGTTATTTTTTGATGATGCGTATGGGTGTCTGTTCGTTGACTACGAGCATATACACGCCGGAAGCAAGGGTGGAGATGTCTACACTCTGGGTGTATCCTTCTTCGCCGGCTACGCGTACTACTTCGGCACCGGAGGTGGAGAATAAGCGGATGTCACGTATGGCCTCGGGGCTGGTGACGGTCACTTCGGTGGTGGCGGGTACGGGGTAGGCGCTCAGGACGTAACCCGTTGCGTCACCTATGCCGGATGTTCCGGCAATGACGTTGGCGGCTGTTGTATTTGCCGTCTTGCGAATGCGTGCGTTGGTGGAGGCGTATACGGCGGTGATACGGTACTTGTAGTTAGACGGGTTGGCGTTGGAGTAGTAGTATAGTACGCACTTGTGGTCGGTGCCGAGGTTGGCCTGCTCGCGCATGGCGTAGCCTTTTTCCGAGGGGCTGTCGGCGGCGGTGGTGCCGAATTTGTATTGTCCGGGCACTTGGCCGTTGGTGACGGCTACGGGATAGTAGTGGTAGTCTTCGCCCTGTTTGAGCAGGTTGAAGTTGCTCAGGGTGCTGTAGTTCTTGCCGCCGTCGGTGGATACTTCGACAAGGAAGTACGATACCGGTTCGGAGGACTGGGCGGGCAGGGCGCGATTGAAGTCAAGGTCTACGCGGTAGGCACCCTTGGCGCTGCCCGAGCCTTGGTAGATGTAGGCATTGGCCTCGCCTATGGCTGCGGGATAGTCGTTGTTGTCGACTGCGAAGTTGGAGGCGCCGCGGATGACGGTGCCGTCTTTACGCTTGTAGATGGGCACGATTTCGGCGGTGTACTTCTCGGAATCAATGAAATACTCTTTCTTGTCGTTTTGGTTGTAGCTGATGGTGAAGGTGTGAGATTTGTCTTTGACATCGGCCTGATTCCAGGTTTTGATGACGTTGCTGTTTTTGTCCTTGAGCGTCACTTCGTAGTGGTCGACGGTGATGTCGGCGTTTTCGCTCAGACCATAGTCGTGTGCCGAGCCGGGACGTTGCCAGGTAATCTTGGAGTCAAAGCGGGTGATGTCGGTCTTGGCATCGTTGTATCCGGTGGTGATGGCCAATGTCGGGGGCACATCGGGATACTGCTCGCGGATGTACAGGCGATACTTGGCAAAGCGCACGCCGGGGACGTACTGGTAGATGTATATGCAGTTCTCGGCTTGGTTGTATTCGGCTCCGTACCAGCTGGCGTTGGAGTTGCCGGCATCGAACTGGATGCTTTCGTCCAACTTATTGGCTACGGTGGGCATAAGGTTGTCCTTGGAGGGCACGACCGTGGCGGCTGTCTCGCCGTTCTTGCATTGGGCTATATCGATACGGAAGTTGCCGGGGCTGTTGCTGTTGATAGTCGTGGGGTGCAGTACAAAGAACTCGTTGTTGTACGTGAAGGTTACGCCGCCGCACTGGGTGACGTCGGCCGTGTTCGAGAACATCAGGGTGTACTTGCCGTTGGCATCTACATACCATGTGCCGATGCCGCGGACGGTCTGTATAAAGGCTTGGCGTCCGGCCACGGGGAAGGAGTAGTTCTCGGTGGAGGCCAGGGTGTTGACGTCGCGGCCGAGGGCCGTAACTTCGCTGATGGGGGCGGTGAGCTTGTCTATGGATGTGAAGCTGCCGCCGTTCATCTTGATGCGGAAGACGTCGGCTGTGCGGTTCATGGACATCAGCAGGAAGCCGGTGCCGTTGGAGGCGTTACCGCCGGCCGAGATGTAGTGCGTACGGTAGTACTGGAGAGCGTTGTCGCAAGACAATTTTTGGGCGGGGTATTTGGTGTTGAAGTCAGATACTGTGGCTTTGCCGGCATCGGATGTGACAAAGGCTTGCTCCCATTCGTAGAAGCTCTTGTTGTTGTATGTGAGTTTGGCGGTTTCGCCCAGATTGCCGTGCACGAATGCCGTCGGACGGTAGTACGGCGAGTTAGTGACTTTGACGCCGTCGGCCTCGTTGCTTATATAGGGTGTATCGTACCATCCGAAGGCTCCGGAGTGGATGGCGCGGCGCCACATATTGCCGCCTTCGTCTACGGCTACAAATTGGTTTTCAAGGCCCCAGGTGGTGACTTCGTTGTGGAGGTTGTCGCCGATGGTCTTGATGGTGGCGGCATCGGCGCCGATGGACTTGATGCCGCCGTTCCAGTCGCCACGCCATTTGGCGTAAAGAGCCTGAGCTTCGGCTTGGGTGATGTTGGTGCCTACTGATTTTCCGTCCAGCCAGTTGTTGGGGATATAATTGCCGCCGGAGGATAGCTCGGTGCGGGCGGTCAGCTGTGCGATATACCATTTGCCGTTGTAGTACTGAGCCTGACGGTATATGTCGCCGGGAGCGCCGTATGCGCCGACGGGCGTCTTGGCGTTGGCAAATTGTCCTTTGGCCACTACTGCATCGGCAGGCTTGCCGGCGTTGTTCCACTCGGTTTCGGTCATGATGGGGTAGTTGTAGACGGTGTCAAGAATGTACGACGATACATCGTCCGCGTGCTTGATGCTGGCGGATACTGCGGACGAGCGAGTGACGCTGCCGTCTTTCCAATAGGCCACGACAGTATAGGAGTACGTACCGTCGGGCAGGTTGGTGTCGATATACGAGCCGCCGTTGTACTTGTTCAGAATTTTGACACCGTCGCGGTACAATTCGTAGTGGTCGAGGTCGGTTGTCGAACCTACTTCCCACGACAGGGCGGCGGTGCGGCGGCCCTTGTAGGTATTGACGGAGGTGAAATAGGGCGCTGCCGAGGCCTTGGGCGCTACGATATTGGAGGTGGCGGCGGAGGTCTTTTCGCCGTCTTTGGTGGTGATGGTTTGTGCCATATTGGCGCGTACCATCAGCGAGGTTTCTACGCTGCATACCACGCCGTTCTCGGTTACGGAGGACAGAGGGCTGTAATTGGCCACATCGTATTTACGGACGGACGAGGCCACGGTGGCGATGTCTTGTGTCGTGGTGGTGGCTGTGCCGTCGGCGGGTGTCTTCTTGATTACCTTGACTATGGTGTAAGACTTGACGGTACCGTGTGCCGGGGCGGTCCATTCGAGGTGTGCCGTGGCGGTGGCGTCCGTGGGGTCGATTGTGGCCGTCAGTTCGATGCTGCCGAAGCCGGCATCGTAAGTCGAGGCGTAGGTGCTCTCGGGGCTTGTGCCTTCGGAGTTGACGGCTATGATGCGGAAACGGTGCGCCTTGCCCAGGCCGGTGGCCAAGATGAAGGTGCCGGAAGTGCCGTTGCCTTCATATATCTTTGTCTCGGGCGAGTTGGTGCAGTCATATAGCCGGTAAGATGTGGCCTTGTCGGCTGCTTTCCATATCACGTCTATCTTATGTGTTGTGCCGTCCCACCGTGCCTTGGCTGTGAAGTCGGTCACGTTGGCCGGCCGCTTGTCGTCTTTGTACTCGACGCGGACTATGCCGCCGTCGGGGTCTACGCCGTAGAGCACCAGATTGCGGTCTGCCGACTTGATGTCGTAGTCGCAGAAGGTGAAACCGAAACCGGTTATGTCGTTGGTCGAGAGTGTCGGCTGGGCATCGGTGATAATATTCTTTGCGTTGGTCACGCCGTCTGTGTAGTCTATGAGGGACAACTTGGGCGTCGTCGAGCCGTTGGAGCAGTTCATATTCAGAGCCAGTTTGCGCCCTTTGAAGGTGAAGAAGCGTTGGCCTATGCCGTAGACCGCGCCTATGCCGTTGCTTGACAACTCTTCGATTTTGTTGCCGTTGGCATCGAAGTGTATGCCGTAGGTGCTATCGAATTGTTTAATCCAAAAGCTGCCGTCTTCCATCGGCTCAATGTTTATATTGGTGTAGGCAAGCTCTTGACTCAATGTTACTTCTTGGACGGCGGTAGTCTTTTTGCTTTTAATAGTAAGGACTATTACGCGGTTGATAATAGTAGAGAGGTTGCGTTGAGCGGCTATGTAGATTTTGCCGTCATCGGGCGTGCCGATGGCGCCGAGACCTTGAAATGGGTTCAGACCGGGAGTTGATGAGTCGTCTACATAGTTGGATATTTTGTCGTTGAAAAGCAGTGTGGGCGCTCCTGTCGATTCCCAGCAGTAGATTTTGAGCGGACAATAACGGTGATAGGGCCGATTCATTGATATGACGGCATTGCCCATGCGGGTGAGGTCATATAGAGGGAAAAGCTGGTTGGCGGTGGTATTGTCTACGCCGCTCAGGCTTGCCTCGCCTTCTTGGGCGAAGGTGGTGCTGTTGAGGATTTTAAGCTTGTAGGTGCTAAGGTCGTTGTAGTTGCCGTTCATGGTCAGTACCCACAATTTGTCGTTGACTACGGCCAAGCCGGCGGCACTATACGAGTCGTTGCCGGTGGTGTTGCCGTTGTTGGGCCACCAGGCGTTGACCGGCGAGGCGTTTTTTGCGCAGTAGGTGGTAGCCCCTGCGGGGATGGTGAAGGCTTCGGCGTAAGCTCCGACCGAGGAGCCGAGCGCCAAGATGCTCGCCATCAGTGTGAAGAATGCTTTTTTGAATCTCATAATATATGAAATGTAGTTAATGATTGTTCGATGTGTATGAAATGTAGTCAAAATACTCCATATTTATCGTTGTCCGCTTCGGGACTCATCGTGTGGTGCCTTGCGCGTCGCGTTGTACGCTTTGCGCGGTGCATCGCTGTTGTGGTATGCATCGCTTGGCGTATGTGTGCCTTGTGTGTGCGCTTTGTGCTGTCTCTGTCGGTAGGTGTCAGCCCTTGTCGGATGCCGTTGGGGCAAGTGTCAAGACTTCGGACAAGTGTGATGCCTCGTACAGGTCGAGGATGTACGTACGCACGCATTGCCATAAGTACGGATGGACGGCGTGCTTTGCAAATATCATTTTGTGTAGTGCCGCGGAGCTATCTCGCGGACAACGTCGGCGTGAGCCTTACGTGTGCCTCGGACCGGATACTCCGGGAATGTCGTAGGATGGCCTCCCGCGTGGAGGCTTTTAGGAAACCGATTCGCGGATGTCATAGGTCCGCGACAAATACATCTTTTTAAGTATTATGCAATACTGTGTAATACTATGCAATACTGTGTAATACGCTGTAATGCTATGCAATATCAAGCTTTTGAGCCTGTTTAGGCTGCAAAGTTAAGCATTATTCCCGAATTACAGCACAAACTATGCCGAAAATCACATTTTTTGCGAATAATCACATCGCGAATAATCACCTCCGTATAATGTGGAATGTCGGAATAATGCCTAATGTGTAATTATTCCGAGAGCGGAATTGTTTAGAGAACTTGGAGCTTAACAGTAGGTCCTACGATTTTGTCACATCCGGCTACCGGGCTTGCGATTTTGACGCCCCTGAAAAAAAACGAGCTCCGCTAACCTCTACGGTCGGCGGAGCCCTTAACAATATTGCATTCTACATTTCAGGTTGATCAATCACTTTTTTTCCAGTGTTTAATTTAGTGCTGCATCACTGCGGTACGAATAATCAATAATTACTCATCTATGTAGTCGGGGCAGGACTCGCTCAAACTGCGAGTCGTCCCCGGCAGCTATGTGCCGGCCGTAAGCCGGTACAAACAATCACATTGTCACTTTTTGATGATGCGTATGGGCGTCTGTTCGTTGACTACGAGCATATACATGCCGGGAGCCAAGTTGGAGATGTCCACACTTTGGGTATAGCCTTCTTCACCGGCGAGGCGTACCACTTCGGCACCGGAGGTCGAGAATACGCGGATGTCACGTATGGCCTCGGGGCTGGTGACGGTTACTTCGGTGGTGGCGGGTACGGGGTAAGCGCTCAGGCTGTAGCCGGTGGCGTCACCGATGCCGGAGGTTCCGCCGATGATGTTCTCGGCGTTGTTGGACGCGGTCTTGCGGATGCGGGCATTTGTGGAGGCGTACACGGCGGTCACGCGATACTTGAAGTTGGAGGGATCGGCGTTGCTGTAGTAGTACAGTACGCAGGGGAATTCGGTGGCGTGGTTGGCGTGTTCGCGAAGGGCATAGCCTTTCTCCGAGGGGCTGTCGCCGTCGTTGGTGGTGCCGAATTTGTATTGTCCGGGCACTTGGCCGTTGGTGACATTGACGGGGTAGTGGTGGTAGTCTTCGCCTTGTTTGAGCAGGTTGAAGTTGCCCAGGGTGCTGAAGGTCTCGCCGCCGTTGGTGGATACTTCGACAAGGAAGTACGATACCGGTTCGGGGGACTGGGCGGTGAGTGCGCGGTCAAAGTCGAGGTCTACGCGGTACATACCGGCAGCGCTGCCCGTACCTTTGTAGATGTATGCCTTGACTTCGCCTATGGCTGCGGGATAGTCGTTGTTGTCGACTGCGAAGTTGGAGGCGCCGCGGATGATGGTGCCGTTTTTGCGCTTGTAGATGGGCACGATTTCGGCGGTGTATTTCTCGGAATCGAGGTTGTATTCGCCGGCGGTGCTTTGATTGTACTCGAGGGTGAAGACGTGGTCGGCTTTGGTGACGTCTTTGACGTCTTTCCATGCTTGTATGGTGTTGCCGGTCTTGTCCTTGAGTGCCACTTCGTAGTGGTCGACGGTGATGTCGGCATTCTCGCTCAAGCCGTAGTCGTGTGCCGTGCCGGGACGCTGCCAGGTGATCTTGGAGTCAAAGCGGGTGATATCGGTCTTGTCTTCGTTGTATCCGGTGGTGATGTCCAATGTCGGGGGCACGTCGGGGTACTGCTCGCGGATGTACAGACGGTACTTGGCAAAGCGTACGCCGGGAACGTACTGGTAGATGTAGACGCATTCGTCGGCAGCGCTGTACTCGGCGCCGTACCAGCTGGCGTTGGAGTTACCGGCGGAGAACGAGGTGATTTCGTCCAACTTGTTGGCTACGGTGGGTATCAGGTTGTCCTTGGAGGGTACGACGTTGGCTGCGGTTTCGCCGGCTTTGCGCTGTACCATATCGATGACGAAGTTGCCGGGGCTGTTACTGCGGATGGATGTGGGACGCAGTACAAAAAGTTCGTTGTTGAATGTGAATGTCGTGCCGCCGGGCTGGGTGACATCGGCATTGTCGGAGTACATCAGTGTGTAATTGCCGTTGGCGTCTACATACCATTTACCGATACCGCGGACGGCGTGTATAAAGGCTCCGTTGCGTCCGGCTATGGGGAAGGCGTAGTTCTCAGTTGAGGCCCAAGGATCCATCGGATTTCCTTTGGCGTCTTTGACGTTTTCGTAAGGAGCTGTGAATTCCTTTACGTCCTTCACCGTGCCGTTTGCATTGAAGAGGACTTTGTACAGATCTGCCGACCTGTTCATTGCCAGTAATGCATATCCGGTGCCGTCTTTGATGCTTCCGCCGGCGCTGATGTAGTGGGTGCGGTAGTGTTGCTCTGTACTGTTATCGTCTTTGGACAGTTCAAGGAACGTCTTGCCGTTATATGTAATCATAGCTGTTTCGCCTACCGCTTTCTTCGTGGTCGCGTCATACGAATAGAGATATCTCGTAGGACGGTAGTAATTGCCTTCAGTGTCTAAGTCTGACTTTGTAGAGCGGCGGATCATAACGCCTTTTTCATCCAGAGCTATGTACTGGTTCTCCAAACCGTACCATGTGCATCCGGTTGATTGAAGAG
>CAKTOT010000088.1 GCA_934590135.1 uncultured Muribaculaceae bacterium | reverse complement strand
CACTGATTTCAGAAAGATATCACAGCAAGAACTGAACAAAGTCCAGTATCTGATCAACGATAGACCTAAGAAAAAATCAGGCTTTTCCTCTCCAAAAGTTGAGTTCTACAAAATGATTCATTAATTTTGCACTTGCCACTTGACTCTACAAGCCGTTTTTTTGTGAGAGGGCGTTTGGTGGAGTGGAATAAAATGCCTACCTTTGCGAGGCCGTAACGAAAGGGACGGCAGTACATTGACATGCGCTCGAATGGTGGAATGGTAGACACGAGGGACTTAAAATCCCTTGGCCATTACCGGCTGTGTGGGTTCGAGTCCCACTTCGAGCACACTTCAAATCATCCTTGAATCGAAATGTGTCGTGAGACACTTTCGATATGGTCGTCGACACCCACATCCCACCCACGTCGGCGACCTTTTTTTGTTCGGGTACGTGGGTGTGAGCCATGCTTAGGTCTTCGTGGAGTGCCCGACGAATCATGGGGTTCGAATGTCAATAATGAGATAAATATAAATACTAAAGCAAGATGAAACAGAAGTTCATATATACACCGCACGGCACATGTTCGCGTAATATCGAGTTTGCAATCGAGGACGGACGCATACATGACTTGCAATTTACTGGCGGCTGCATGGGCAATCTCAGCGGCTTGTCTTCGCTGGTCGAGGGCATGGATGCGCGCGAAGTCTCGCGACGTCTTCACGGCATACAATGCGGCATCAAGGGTACAAGTTGCCCGGACCAGTTGTCTCGCGCCATAGACGAGGCGTTGGCTTCGCAAAAGTAGTATTCTATCGAGCCTTGTGCTTCGAAGATGACCGACGTCCGACGTTGCCCTTTTTCTCGGATGTCGGCCAATGTTGTATGTGACTGAGCACGAAGATGTTATGTCAATTTGTTTGAAGATCTTATTGTGCAAGTGTCCGAAAATATGTATATTTGCGGTGAATAAGGCGTGGTCTAATTAGTAGGCCGCAAAACCAAAATTTAAGCACGTATAAACCTAATATCAAAGCAAATATGTCACTTTGGAGTTTTTTGAGAGATATGATCATCCTGGACTGGCTGTTCGGAGACCGCGGATGTCATCATGATGACAATAGTGTTATTCCTCCCATAGGCGGAGGTTACCATGGCGACGTGGATGATGATTTACCATGGCACACTTCGGACCATGACCACTTGGGTATCTATGGCAATGATCGTAGTGATGGTATTGGCGGTTACGGTGGTTGTGACCCATCATCCGACGATTTCTTTGACGATGACGATTATTAATGCTGTATACACGTCAATACACCTCGCCTGCGGGCCAATTGATGCTCGGTGTTGATAGTACTACCGGTGCATTATGCCTTTGCGATTGGATTGATAACCGGCATTATGACAGCAATATGCACAAACTTATTGCAGCCATCGGGCCGATAGTCCCCGATCCGGAGTCAGCGGCTATGGCCGAGGTGGTGTCTCAGTTAGGCCAATACTTTGCGTCGAAGCGCACGGCCTTTGACTTGAAACTGGACGCCGTAGGGACGCCGTTCCAACATCGTGTGTGGGATGTCTTGTCAACGATACCATACGGAACAACGATGTCATACGGTGCCGTGGCGCGTGCTGCGGGATGTTCTCGCGGATTTCAGGCCGTAGCCGCTGCTGTCGGAGCCAATCCGATATCCGTCATTGTTCCGTGCCATCGAGTGATAGGCATCAACGGGTCGCTCACCGGATTTGCCGGCGGACTTGCGGCCAAGGCGATGCTACTGAAGCTCGAGGCATCCAATATGGGTCAAATATAATAATTTCCGGCCAACCGGATTCAGTCGCGCCTGTCAGCTAAGAGTCGGCGTATGGTCGAGGCTGCGAAATCGCTTTCGAAACCACGGCTGACGGCGGCGCGAAATACGCGGGTGCGTCCTTCGTAGGTATGCGCTGCGTCATCGCCTATGCGACGGACGGCGGCGGCGATGACGGCTTCCAAGGCCTCGGTGTAGGCGTGTTCATCGATTTCGGCCAAGGCGTCGGCTATGATATCGCGATCTATGCGCTTGGCACGCAGCGCCATAGATATTTTGATGCGTCCCCAGCGTGCAAAGCGCACCTTGTCCATTACGAAGGCATAGGCAAAGCGTGCATCGTCAAAAAAACGATGTTGTCGCAGACTATCAATGATACTATCGGCATCGGCCGGGGCGATTTGCCATGTACGCAACTTTGTGCGCAATTCGCTTTCACAACGTTCGCCTCGGACGCATAGCTCCTCAAGGCGGTTCAGGGCTTTTTCGGGAGTGACTATTTTTCGGGACAGCGGCATAGGGCATAGCGTTTTTTGCCCCTGTAATCACGGCGGATGTCCACATCTTCGAAGGCAAGTGCGCGCAGCATTTGCTCCATCTCGGTGGCATACAGGGGATTGATTTCGAAATACAGCGAGCCGCCTGAGTGTAGTGCCGATTGGGCATAGACGGCAATAGCGCGATAGAAGCGCAATGGGTCGTCATTGGGGACAAATAGTGCCGTAGGCGGCTCGTAGTCCAGCACGCGGCGGTCCATATCCATTTTTTCGGATTCGGTGACGTATGGAGGATTGCTGACGATGATGTCGTATAGTGGAGCTGCCGGAGTCGGAAGATGCAGAGCATCCAATCTGACACATTTGACATTGGATGCGCCGAGAGCCGAGGCGTTGTCCGAGGTCACGGCGAGGGCTTCCGCGCTGATATCGGCGGCTGTGACGGCACAATAGGGCAGGGCACGAGCCAAGGCTATGGCGATACATCCGCTTCCGGTGCCGATGTCAAGGATTTGCAAGTCTTTGGCATCTGAATAGCTGTCTGTGATTAGATCCACCAGTCCGGCGGTTTCGGGGCGCGGTATCAGGGTGTGCGGCGTCACGTGCAGGCGCATACCCATAAATACGGCCTCGCCCAGGACATATTGTAGCGGCTCGCCGGCGGCCACGCGCCCGACTATGGCGTTGATACGTGCCGCCGTAGCGTCTTCGAGTACGCGTCCCGGGTTGATAATGGCATCGGTGCGCGATATCCCGGCGACATCTTCGAGGATGACGCGTGCCATAGCTTCCGCCTCCCCTTTGCCGACGTGCGGCGCCAGAGTGCGGACAATGCCTTCGCGTATTTCCTTAACGGTATTCATGTGACAAAGGTAGCGATTTTCGGCCACAAGCCGCCATAAATGTTGTATTATAAGCGTTATATTGCCGTTCAGGGTAGCGGATGCTATTTCACAAGAAAGTCGTAGAAGGGCGTGTAGTATAAATTGTTGGGTTGCAAGTACAAGGTGTCGCTTTTGAAGTCGATTAGCATATTGAAACGCTTTAGGAAATTGTTGCCGATCATTCCATCGATGTCTTCCTTGCTTTGCATCCCGGCGGTGAGGGTCGAAAACGCTCCGGCCACCTTCGGCATTATGTATGGACCGACGATGACTTCATCGAAATACACGTTCCTCAGTTCTCCGCTTCCGCCGTCCGAACTTGCTATGCGTGATATTGCAAATGGTTTTTGTGTTCCAAGAAGATTGTGCTTGTTTACAAACGGCGTATTCAGGTCAATGACTCGGTCCGAGCCGGTGTCTACTTCAAGTGTGAGATTGTATAGTGTGCCATTGATTCGAACCGGCAGTTCGATAAACGGGACATCGTACTTGTAGGTGAAAGGGAACGATACGCAGTGCTTGATGCTGTCAATTGCCAAAGGCTCTTTGGCGTAGCAGTATATTTTGAAATCGTCATAATTGATTTCGATGTTGAATGCGGCCAGCCCATTCAGTCCGAAAACGCCGTCCCAATACTCCGGCGGATAGGGAATATGAGCGCATCCGGCTTTGTCGTAGTGTATTGTGCCTATGTCGATTGAGTTGTCAGTGCTATATTCGATATCGCTTTCGCCTGTCGAACCCAAGTTATGGGTGGTTTCACCGTCATGTATAAAATCTTTGAGTTTAGGCGAATTTGTATTTAGGACGATGGACGAGGCGCCCGTGTCGACAAGAAACCTCAGCGAGTCCGAACCATTGACAAAGGCGGTGACGTATATGCGGCTGTCGTCCGCGATGGAGAAAGGTATTTCGCCGTCCGGCCGGTTGCCGGCGGCATTTGCGCACACTGATGTGATGACGCACACCAGCGTCGTGGCGATGCTTTGGAATGACATTTTCATTATTGTTATGCTTTCTTTGTGCAAATGTACGCATAATTGTCCACTTGACGGATGCTGTCCATCGGCGTTGTATCGAAAAAAATGCGTAACTTTGCGGCGTCAAACCGGTGACGCATTGGCGCAACAGAGCGTAATGCCGATAGTCGGAAACATATGCATACGCACGCTATACGCTTGCATACAATATATACGCACAATACATTAGTAATCAAAGATATTAAATGTGCGTCTATTCTATTCTTTCCCAAAGCTATTTTTAAGGAAGGCGATACTCCGATAATGACTGTCGCTTTTTGGAACACGTTGCAATAATACATATTGCAGTGGTATGGTTGTGCTGCGATGGCTATCGTGGCACGGCTTGACTTGTTGTCTAATACATTTCAGTGTAATGCCTTAGTAGGGGGCTACTCTTGCTATGCATCCAATGCGTATTCGTTACCCCAAAAACATCATAAGAATAATAAATATATGCGAACAAAACTATTGTTGCTTTCCGTCGTCATTACGGCGGCAGGCATGTATGCGCAGACGCCCGAGACGTTGTCCCGAATGTTTGAGCTTGCAGACCGCGCCAATGCCGGGGTCCGTGCAGCAGATGCCTCCGTGGAGACCGCACGCCGGCACGAAGCCGAGGCACGGGCCGCACGACTACCGAATATCAGCGCCTCGCTGACCCTGAGTTATCTTGGCGATGGCACCATCCTTGACCGTGATTTCGGCAACCGCCGCCGCGACCCTTTGCCCCATTTCAGCAACACGCTCGAAGTGTCCCTGTACCAGCCGGTGTATGCCGGAGGGGCCATCCTCGGGGGCATAGATATAGCTCGGCAGCAGATATCGTTGGCCTCGACCACGCGTGACGGCGTGCGCAATGACGTGCGCATGGCTGTCGCCACCAATTATCTCGAGCTGGTCAAAAGCCGGAACTTGCTTGAGGTATACCGCGAGAACATAGCGCTCACCCACCGGCTCATAGACGAGATGGAAGCCCGATATGACAAGGGAGTGGCGCTGCGCAACGACATCACGCGCTACCGCCTGCGCCTATCTACGCTGTCCTATGACAGCCTGTCCACAGCTAACGCGGCAAATATTTGTGTCTCAAATCTTACGTCTTTGCTCGGCTTGGACAAAGAATCTCCTATCAATACGGATGCACCGGAAGCCTTTGTCGGTATCCCCGATATCGGCAACGAGGCCTCTTGGCTGGCGTTGGCTCGAGCCAACGCCACAGCGCTGATTTCGCTTGATACTCGCACCGAAATCGAGAAGACCGCACGTAAGGTTACACACTCCGACTATTTACCCAAGATAGGTATTGTGGCCGGGGATAATTTCCTCGGACCGGTCACCTTTGAAGTGCCGGCCTTGAATACCAATTACAATGCGTGGTTTGTAGGTGTAAACGTCAAATGGAATATATCGTCGTTGTTTACAACAAATAAGGCTACAAGAAGGCATGATTTTGAGTTGGAACATATAGCTACGCAGCGCGAGGCCGAAGACGAGAGCTTGAACAGACGGATACACGAGGCATATACGCTTTACAGTCAGGCCGTGCAACGACTCTCCATCGAGGAGATGAATGTTCGGCTTGCGCAGGAGAACTATGAGGTGGTATCCAAACGCTTTGAAAACCAACTCGCTTTGCTGACCGATATGCTTGACGCGTCCACGACACGCCTTGACGCGGGTGTACGTCTCGTTAACGCCCGAATTTCGACTTATTACTATTATTACCAATTGAATTATATAGCAGGAACACTTATACAACTATGAAACAGAGGACACGTCGCCGGTTGCAAAACGCCGGCGTAATAGCCCTTATTGCTTTGGGCTTGGGATGGGTAGCCGCCAAATTCATCGGCTTCGGCTCATCGACATACACGGACAATGCGCAGGTGTATCGGCGCCTTGTGCCGGTGGACAGCCGCATACGCGGGTTTGTGCGCGAAGTTCGCTTCGATGACTATACTCGCGTCCATCGTGGCGATACTCTCGTCATCATCGAGGATGCAGACTATAGACTTCAGTTGGCTCAGGCACGGGCTAACTTGAATAACGCATTGGCCGGAAGATCTGTGGCTGATGCTGCCGTCTCTACCGCTACCAATGATATTCATGTGACTGAAGCGGCGATAGCCGAAGTCCGCGTAACGATGGATAATGCGCGCAAGCAGCGCGACCGATATGCGGCGTTGTTACGTCAGGAAGCAGTTACGCAGCAACAATACGACCAAGTTGAGACGGACTACCTTGCGCTCGAGGCAAAATATGATATGCTGACACGCCAAAAGAGTTCTACAACGACTATTGCCAGCCAGCAGACACACCGCGTCGGACAAAATGACGCTGCAATCGAGGTGGCTCGTGCCGCCGTCGCCCTGGCCGAGCTCAACCTGTCGTATACGGTCATCACGGCTCCGTGCGACGGCTTTGCATCGCGCCGAGACATTCAACCCGGACAGCTTGTGCAGCCGGGGCAGACGCTGTTGAGCGTCGTGGACACGTCCAAGACGTGGGTGATAGCCAACTACAAGGAGACACAAGTCGGCCGGATGGCTGTCGGTGACAGCGTGAATATAAGTGTGGATGCTGTCAGCGACATCGTTTACCACGGCGTTATAGAAAGTATTTCGTATGCCACCGGCGCTAAGTATTCGCCTATGCCACAAGACAATTCGACCGGCAACTTTGTGAAAGTCGAACAGCGCATACCGGTCAAGATACGCATCACGTCTGCGGCGGATATGGAGCGATTGAGAACTGGTATGAATGTCGAATGTAAAGTCCGGCACTGATGGGCGCAACTCCACAACCGTTGTTGCTTACGCGCCTGTCAATGTTTCGTGCAGGCGTTCCGCGTCGTGCACGCTTTTGGCTGCTGATAGTGTTCGCACTCTTCTATCAGTTGTGCGGAGGCGTGTATCTTGCCGCTTTGAGTCAGATGGTGGGCGGCTTGTCTTTTTTGTCCGAAGACGTCACGATGGCCGGGTATTGTTCGCTGATAGGTCTTAATATGATTTTCCCGGTGCTTTTTCGATGGAAATTCAGATTGTATACGCGTCAAATGTTCTTTATATCGGCCGGAGGATCGATTGCCTGCGCCGTTGCGGCGATGTACACCTCGGTCGCATGGGTACTATGGCTGATATGCTTCGCTGCCGGATACTTTAAGATGATGGGTATGTTCGGATGTATGAGCAGTATTCAACTCAATATCACTCCTTCGCGCAATTTCGGCGTGTTCTTTCCGGTGGTATATTTGCTTGTGTGTGGCGCGATACAGCTTTCGGGGCTTATGACGGCGTATATCACGTACAACTATGACTGGCGGATGGTGTATTGTGTGATTGTATGCCTGATGCTGTTTGTAGAGACAGTGACATACTTTTTGATGAAACCGGATCATCGCTCGGGCCCGTATATACCGCTTAAAGGCATTGATTGGGCCGGGTTTGTGCTATGGAGTGCAGTTTGTTGCGTAGGCGCGTGGTTGTTCACATTCGGGGAGCACTATGACTGGTGGAATAGTCGTCAAATATGGCAGGCTACATGGTTGGAATTGGGCTTGCTGGCACTGACATTGGTACATCAGTGGCGTAAGTCCGAGCCTTATATATCGCTGCACGCATTTCGCTACCCGGTGACATGGGCCTTAATGTTTATGCTTCTGGGCATAGCTGTTTTGGAGGCATCGGCGCACGTTTTACAACCGGCATATCTCAATGCCGTAGCCGGGTATGACTATTATACCATAGTCGGGTTTAATTATCCGGAAATCTTTGGTGTGATTATGGGCGCAGTATTATCATACTATGCCTTGGTGCGTCTGCGCTGGACTTTACGCGTATATTTCTGTGCGACTTTTGCTTTGGTGACTTACTATGTCATAGTCATGTATTTTCTGATAGGACCCGGCACGGAAGCCTATATGTATTATCCGGCTATGTTCGCTTTGGGCGCCGGTGAGATTATGATGGAGGCCGGTGCTACATATGTATTATCCCAGATGATACCATTCCCGCATTTTTTTATGAATATCAGCATTATAGGCTTTGTACGATGTGGTATGGGTTCGGCAGGGGCCTCGGCGGTGGTGGAACGGCTTTTTACGTGGTCCGGCGCCAAGTATTCGATGATGCCCGTTTCAGCCGACTGGCGCGGCTTTGTCCCGGACGGGTGGCTACAAGGTCAGCATTTGATGCTTGCGGTTAAGGAGTGTTACGGGTATTTGGCTCTTATCGGTATAGCGCTCACAGTATTGACTCTCGCATGGCGATATAGGACGGCTTTGCATCGCTTTGTCCCGCGCATCATCGCAGTGGCCCGATGGATGCGTAGTCCGCACCATACGCCTGATCCGACGCTGATCCGGCGCTAAGTAACCGGTACCGGGATGCGCGCTCGGTGCGTTCGGCTCGTTGGTTTTGTCATTTTCGCTAATAGTGTGTATCTTTGCAGTGAAGAGCCGTGACGTTTTGTCAGTTTAACGGGGTATTTCATCCTTTAAGCGCTTCGAGACTTGACTTTCGACCAAAAGAAGTACTACCTTTGCAGTGCGTCGGCGAAATGACGTGTCATAGACAAAACATAGCTTATACACAATCGTATAAAACATTTACCGAAATGAACAACGATACATCTTCACTCAAGGAGAATTTGGCAACCGGAAATGTTGCCGCTACGGACAGCGTGGCCGCTACTCCCGGACTTATGGGCGGAAGCGCCGCCCAAAATAATGCAACCGAGACTGTCGCTCCGGCTTATGCGGCCTCCGATACGGCAGAAGGTGCTGTGCGTGCCGCTGAGTCAGCGGTAGTTCAGGCTGATGCTTCATCCGAGGCCGGATTGCCGCCAGTGGCTACGGGAGTCAGCGATGATATGTCGTTTTCGCAAGCCTTTGCCGCTGCGCGTGCCGAGGTAGGTGCCGGCGGCGCCTTCGAGTGGCACGGACAAGTCTACGGAACTTATTACAAGAACGAATGGGATGGTATGAGCGCTCAGGAGCGACACGATTTTGAGGTCGCCGCCATACGTGGTAGCCATGCCGAGGCCTCCGGTCACACGTCCTCCGCTCACGCCGATCATTATGCCGTGGACGAAACTGCGGATAAGTATACACACGACGGACAAAGTGAATATACACAGCACGATACGGTACAGGTCGATACTGTGGACGATGACGAAGTGCGTATACTTGGTCTTGAGTCCGTACAGGGCGAGGACGGCGGCCAAGTCAATATCGCCGCTTTTGACATCAACGGCGAGCACGCTATGCTTGTGGATATAGACAACGACCAAGTGATGGATGTCTTGGTGCACGATGACAATGGCGACGGCCAAATCTCAGAGGACGAAATACAAAACATCACCGAGTACAATATCACCG
>CAKTOT010000087.1 GCA_934590135.1 uncultured Muribaculaceae bacterium | reverse complement strand
GGCAAAGGCTGGGGCCTGTCTGATATGGGCTTCAAGAGCATCAAGAGCGATGACAAGACTTCGATAGCCATCGATTACGACTACGCATCAACCGGCTCGTCCGTACTCGAAAGCCCGGCTTTCGATATCAAGGCCGGCAGCAAAGTTGAGTTCTATGCATACTTTGCGCCCTACTATCTGATATACGGCAAATGGACATTCACCGTCACCGATGTCGATAGCGGCGAAACCGCAACGCTGTTTAACGCCTTTGACTGGGCGCAGGAAACGGCATACAATACTACGACATGGAACAAATTCGAGTTTGACCTGAGCAAGTACGCCGGCAAGAAAGTGTCCTTCGCATTTGACTATCCCTTCGGCGGCGAGAGTCTGGCCCTCGACGGCTTCCGCATCGTGCGCGAAGACGCTTCGGCCTCCGAGGCGCTGCACCTCTTCGAAGGCGAAAGTGTAGCCTTCAAGAGCATTGTTCAAGGCGAGCCCGAGAGCTTGACATGGTCGTTCCCCGGTGCCGAAGTCGAGACTTCGACCGAAGCCAACCCCGTAGTGACCTACAACAAGGCCGGTACATACGATGTGACCCTTACCGTCACTCGCGGTACAGAGACTGTAAAAGCCGAACGCAAAGGCTTCGTAGTGGTTTCGCAGAAAGCCCCGACAGCCCTCATCGGTCTGCCCGAGGAAGGTTACGAATCGCCCTTCGTAGGCGTGTTCCTGCCCCTCAATGTTCCGGTGACCTTCAAGGACCTTTCGCAAGGACATCCCACCGAATGGAAATGGGTGTTCCAGAATGCAGACAAAGAATCCAGCACCGAGCAAAATCCCACAGTCACATTTGTCAAAAAAGGCACTGTCAGCGTAGGTCTTACCGCCAAGAATGACGCCGGACAAACCAATGATATTCTGCAATATGCAATACAAGCCGGTGGCGCACAGTACGTCTGGAACATCAGCAGCGAGGAAAATTCCAAGCTTGAGAAAGTTGAACTCGGATGGTATGGCAACTATGCCGGTACCAACTGGTTGGATATCGACAAATTCGCCGAGAAGTACAAAGCCACTTTAGCTCCGGCCACCATTGATAGCGTAGCCGTATACTTCGCTTCGGTGGGTACCATCGCTCCCGAGACGCTGATACCTATGACCATCAATGCAGTAGGTGAAGACGGCGCTCCCGGTGCCGTACTTGCCTCCACCGCCGTCAAGGCCGGTGAGCTCAAATACAGCGACACGGACTATCTGGCTACTATCTTCCGCTTCAGCAATACCATCAAGCTGGAGAAAGGCTCTGAGTTCTTCGTGACCGTAGGTCCGTTCCCCAACGGCTCGATGGAGACTTCGCCGTACACCTCGGATGATATAGCTATATTCTGCCATCGCCGCGCCGCAGGCGAGAAGAATACAGCATGGAACTATATGGCTGTATATGACGAGAATAACAAGCCTACAGGCGAATATAAATGGTATGCAAATACGGACGACCCCGTGTCTATGGCTATTTCGCCGGTCATCGATTACGAGAAATATGACGCAGTACAAGACGTGCGCTACGACGAAGCCGGCACCGCTGCAACGCTCGTTGGCATATACACCATCGAAGGTATTCGCGTGACCAAGACCATGCCCGGAAACATCTATATCTACAAATATTCCGATGGCACGGGACGCAAGGTCCTCGTTAAATAAGAAAAGGTATTAGGTCATTTTTTTAATGTCATTATGGGGGCATTTTCTCGTGAGAGGGAATGCCCCCTTTTTGTGCTCTGATGTATATATGCTTGTTTATTATGACTGTTATCCGCCGATATATGCAAATAGCTGATTATTAGCGATAGAACTGACTTTAATGATTTTTTAACGCTTTACGGCGATGTCACGTTGTCCAAAAGCATTAATTTTAAGCGACTTTGCAGTCTCGCAGATACAGACAGCCTAAGCCTGTTAATGCGCCGCGAAATATACCAACAATCATAGAACATCTTAATATAACATTCACATTATGAGATTTTTTGCTAAATTATTGGGCGCTGTTGCCTTGGCGGTATTGACCGCTTTCGGAGCATCGGCATACCGTTATGAGTACAAGACCGTACCCAACGACCCGGCCAAGACGCTGATGTACACGCTGCCTAACGGCTTGCGCCTGTACATGTCCGTCAATAAAGACGAGCCGCGTATCCAAACCTATATTCCCGTGCGCGTGGGCGGCAAAAACGATCCCGCCGAGACCACCGGGTTGGCGCACTACTTCGAGCACCTGATGTTCAAAGGTACACCCAATTACGGAACCTCTGACTACAAGGCCGAGAAACCGCTGTTAGACCAAATCGAGAACCTTTTTGAGGTCTATCGTCAGACCACGGACAGCGCCGAACGCGCCGCCATCTATCATCAGATAGACTCGATAAGCTACAAAGCATCGCTTATCGCCATCCCCAACGAGTACGACAAACTTATGGCGACCATCGGCGCCAAGGGCACCAATGCGTACACGTCACAGGATGTCACCTGCTATGTAGAGGACATTCCATCCAATCAGATAGACAACTGGGCACGTATCCAGGCCGACCGCTTTATCCAGCCCGTGCTTCGCGGATTCCATACCGAGTTGGAGACCATCTACGAGGAAAAGAATATGTCCCTCACCGATGACAGACGCAAGGCCGTAGAGGCAATGTTCTCGGCTATATTCCCTCATCATCCCTACGGCACTCAGACAGTCCTGGGTACGCAGGAACACCTCAAGAATCCCTCGATAACCAATGTCAAGAAGTATCACGATGTATGGTATGTACCCAATAATATGGCCATAATCGCAGTCGGAGACTTCGACCCGGACAATTTTGTGGACATCGTCACCAAATACTTCGGCGTGATGAAACCCAACGAGTCGCTGCCGACGCTGACCGTGACTCCCGAGGCACCCATCACCACACCTATCATCAAAGAAGTCAAAGGCCTCGAAGCCGAATCGATCTATCTTGCATGGCGCCTGCCCGCAGCCAAGGATAAGGACATGATGATACTCAACGTCTTGGCCGAAGTACTGCAAAACGGCAAGTCCGGTCTTATAGACCGCGACATCACCCAGCGTCAGGCCGCCCTCGGCGCCGGTGTATTCCTATATTCCTTGTCAGACCAGAGTTTGCTTATCGGTATAGGCCAGCCCAACGAAGGCCAGACACTGGACGATGTGCGCACGCTGCTGGTGGACGAAGTTGCCAAGTTGTGCAAAGGCGATTTTGATGCCGACCTCATCAAAGCCGTGGTCAACAACTACAAACTGGCCTTACAAAACCAGCTTGAAGAGCGCGAATCCCATGCCGATATGTACGTAGACGCTTTTGTCAATGGTGAAGACTGGGCCGATGTCGTCAGTGACATCGAGCGTCTGGACAATATCACCAAAGAAGACATCGTACGAGTGGCCAATCGCTACCTCGGAACGTCCAATTACGTAGCCGTATACAAACGTCAAGGCAACGATGACAGCGTCCTCAAAATTGCCAAGCCGCCCATCACGCCCATTGCCACCAACCGCGATGCCGCCAGCGACTTCCTGCGCGAGGTACAGGCTTCGGTAGTCACCCCCATCGAACCGCGTTTTGTCGACTTCAAGAAAGACCTTACCCTTGCCAAGACTAAGAAGGGCGGCCTTGAAGTGATGTACAGCCAAAACAAGACCAACGACATCTTTACCCTGACCTTTGTCTACGAGTACGGCACGTACGCAGACAAGGCTTTGGCCCGTGCCGCTTCATACTTGGGACTGCTCGGCACCAAAGACCGTACCGTGGCTCAAATCAAGAATGACTTCTACAGCTTGGCATGCTCGTACAGCATCTATCCCACCGACCGCCGCACCTACGTCACACTATCCGGCCTGAGCGAGAATATGGACAAGGCTCTGCGCCTATACGAGACCCTCGTGGCCGAGGCTGTCTCCGATACCGCAGTCTGGAATACCTTGGTGGAACGTTCCATCAAGAGTATGAGTGATGATAAGACCGATCAGCGCACCAACTTCTCACGCCTGAGCTCATATGCCGCTTACGCCGGCAAGGAAGGCAATCCGTACTTTGCCACACTGTATACGCCCGAGCAGCTGCGTGCTCTCAATCCCGAGGACGTACTGGCCTCTTTACGCGCCCTGTCTACGCATAAGCATCGCATCATATACTATGGACCCAAGACATTGAAGGAGGCTTTGGCTTCGATCAACGGCAACCATAGCATACCGACGCATTTTGCCGAAATTCCGGCATCTCCCGACTATAATATGCCGGTGTCCAAGGAGACTGTAATATATATTGCGCCTTACGATGCCAAGCAGGTGTATATGTCTATGGTCAATAATCGCGGCGAAATGTATGACCCGGCACGACAGCCCATCAATACGGTGTACAATGAGTACTTCGGCGGCGGAATGAATTCAATCGTCTTCCAGGAAATGCGCGAAAGCCGCTCCCTGGCTTATAGTGCCTCGGCATATATGGCCACCCCCGGCCGTGCAGGACGCCCCTACACATATCGCACGTTTATTGCTACACAAAACGACAAGCTGATAGACGCAATTAAAGCCTTTGATCAGATTATCAACGATATGCCACAGAGCGAAGATGCCCTTCGTTTGGCCAAGGACGGCCTCGACAGCCGTCTGCGTACTTCGCGTACCATCAAGGACAACATAGCATGGGCATGGATAGGCGCTCAAGACCACGGCATCGACTACGATATGGATGCCAAGACTTTTGCCGCACTGCCTTCTATCTCGATGGCCGATGTCATTGCTTATCAGCAACAGCACGTCAAGGACAATGTCTACAGTTACGCCATCTTAGGCAAAGTTGAAGACCTTGACTTGGAAGCGCTCAAACGCATAGGCAAAGTCGTCATTCTGACCACCGAAGATATCTTCGGATATTGATATACAAGTATAGACACACTTATAAGGGCCGCTCTTATTGTAAGGGCGGCCTTTTTATTAATGTGGGGTGCGGAATTGGCTGCGCTTGGACATACTTGTCGCTTGGGAAGTGTGAATGGGGACTGAGGAGGTGAAAAACCGGTGTGGTTGGAGCAGCTTGGGCACGTGGAAGGGACGGAGGAGGTGAGAAATCCGGAAGCGAAGTAATTGCAGAAAAGTAGGTACGGGGATGGTGGGGATGGTATGAATGGTAGTTGTGGCGGAGTGTGGGCCGATGATTTGCTTTGTCTTTTCTTGACTTTTTTCTGAAATCCCGAGAAAAAAAGTGGAGGCAATTGTTGGCGCTGAACTCTAAAAAGGCTATCTTTGCATTTCCTAACAAAACCGACCTTGAAAAATTAAAAAAAACCTATATGGCATTTTACAAAAACTTATTTACCGGGACTTTGGCTATGATGGCTATGCTGGCTGCGCCCATGGCAGTAGAAGCAGCCGAAGTCGTGTATCGTATCGTAGAATTCAATAAATCCACAGCCGAATACATTCTCGCGCCATGCGGCGAAGTTCCGGCTAATTCGTCCGTATACTTTGAGAATGAGTATGGCGCCACAATCGGCAACCGCTACAACCAGATACCCAATAAGCGCAAAGCCGTCTTATACTTGGACGGATGGCAGGGGTGTACCATCAAGAGTATCACCCTGAGCCTGTGCTCCAACAATTCGACAGGACAGGCCGGACTGATACTTAAAGACGGCGATACGCAATTGTACAAACTCAATCCCGCCGATTTGGCTTCCGACACTTGGTTCGGCCAATGGGTGTCCAAGGATTTGGGCGTGTATGTAGACCTTACCAAAGAACTTTCCGTACCGGCGCTGGTAGGCGAGGAAGCCTCCATCACCATTCAAGGCGGGTACAGCGAAGGCTCGGTGTACCTGAATGCCATAGCTATAGAATATGACGAGGCGTCGGGTATGGTCTTGGAATCGCCCTTAGGCTGGAATTACGAGAAATTGGCCAAGAAAAGCACCCTCAACGAAGGCGACAAAGTGATGATATATCGCAACGGCTGTGCCGCCGGCGATATAGATGGTATGGAAACATCGCACTATCTGGACGCCGTGGCCGTAGCTTCGACCTCGAATGTTTCCGGCCGCGAAGTGTTGTGCTTCACCTTGGGCAAGGGCAATGATGCCGGAATGTGGACGCTCACCGACCAATACGGACGACGTCTCGGCGCTACGGGTAAGCAATCTTTGGCCTGGGACGAAGGCTCGACTCAATGGTCTATAACTCCGGGCTATGACGGCACCACCATCGCCAATGCCGATGCCGCTTGCGGTACACTGCGCTTCAATGCTCCCGACGGCGCTTATGCTCGCTTCAATGTCTATACGTCCAATTCGCTGCCGTTGCCGTTCCTGTATCTCCGTAAAGGCCAAAACCAACCCGAGGCGGTGCGTGCGGTGACCATAGCCGAAGATGCTGAAGTGACTGCCGACCTTTCGGACACATTTGTCACTTTGCATGCCACCGTATCGCCTTCCACAGCCACCGACCAACGTATAGTATGGAAAAGCAGTGACGAGTCAGTGGCTACCGTCAATGGCGGATATGTAACGCTCGCAGCCGAAGGTAAGACCATTATCACGGCCACATCGTATGACGGTGCGGCTCAGACCTCGATAACACTTATCGTCACCGACAACTCCGGTGGCGTCAGTGACATCAAAGTCGACCGCAGTCACGGCACCTACAAAATCATCGAAAACGGACGCATCATTATTGTGACTCCGGATAATGCTCGATATGGCATCGATGGGCTTAGAATTGCCACAGCGAAGATGTAATTATCTAATATATACGGGATAATCAGTTTTCTGAAGGTATCCGAATTACTCGCGGCGGACACGACGACTCGTGATCCGCCGCGAGTGCTTAAAGATGTGTACGACAAATGCCCGTACGATGATACATTTGGCAAAACGATTATCCGTCAGGCATCATCGGTGAAAAGTATATTTGTGTAATGACTTTTCTGATTTAATAATCTTTAACAGAAAAATGTACAAATAAAGGGTGTTTTGAGTGCGGCACATCAAAATAATGGCTAAATTTGCCGTGGTGAACATTGACTTTGATTGACATTTGATACTTCGAGTATTGGCGCTGTGGCAATATGGGAGCTACATGCCGACGCGTATATCAAAAAGTAAGTCAATAGGCGGCGCTCGCACCGCTGATACCCGTAAAGAGAGACTTTTAATAGACAAAACAATATATTACCTATTTACCTAAACCAGTATTTAGTTATGGATATTAATAAAATCATGCTTGACCTGGAAGCTAAGCACCCGGGCGAGAAAGAGTATCTCCAGGCAGTGAAGGAAGTCCTCATGTCTGTCGAAGAGGTCTACAACCAGCACCCCGAATTCGAGCGCAACAAAATCGTAGAGCGTATGGTCGAGCCTGACCGCATCTTCACCTTCCGCGTCACTTGGATTGACGACAAGGGTGAAATCCAGAACAACATAGGCTACCGCGTACAATTCAACAACGCCATAGGCCCGTACAAAGGCGGTATCCGTTTCCATGCATCTGTCAACCTGTCCATCCTCAAATTCCTCGGCTTTGAGCAGACCTTTAAGAACGCTCTGACCACTCTGCCTATGGGCGGTGGCAAGGGCGGTAGCGACTTCTCGCCCCGTGGCAAGAGCGACCGCGAAATCATGCGTTTCTGCCAGGCCTTCATCCTTGAGCTTTGGAAGAACCTCGGTCCCGACCAGGACGTACCTGCCGGCGATATAGGCGTAGGCGGACGCGAAGTCGGCTATATGTACGGTATGTACAAAAAACTGTCCAACCAATGCACCGGCACCTTCACGGGCAAGGGTATGACCTTCGGCGGCAGCCGCATACGTCCCGAAGCTACCGGTTTCGGCGCTCTCTACTTTGTACAGAGCATCCTGCGCGAGAAGAAGGACGAAATTAAAGGCAAGACTGTTGCTATCAGTGGCTTCGGTAACGTGGCTTGGGGCGCTGCCCTCAAGGCTACCGAACTGGGCGCCAAGGTAGTTACCATCTCCGGTCCTGACGGATATATCTATGATCCCGCCGGTCTGAATGCCGAAAAGATCAACTATATGCTTGAACTTCGCGCTTCGGGCAACGACGTTGTAGCTCCGTATGCAGACAAATTCCCCGGCTCGACATTCTACGCAGGCCGCAAGCCTTGGGAGCAGAAGGTGGACATCGCACTGCCTTGCGCCACACAAAACGAGCTCAATGGCAATGATGCCAAGCAGCTTATCGACAATAAGGTAGAGCTTGTAGCCGAGGTCTCCAATATGGGCTGCACCCCCGAAGCTATCGATGCATTCATAGCCGCACGCATCACCTACGCACCCGGTAAGGCTGTCAACGCCGGTGGTGTAGCTACTTCCGGTCTGGAAATGTGCCAGAACGCCGGCCACATCCAGTGGAGCGCCGAAGATGTCGACAAGAAACTTCACGAAATCATGCGCAACATCCACGAGCAGTGCGTCAAGTACGGCACACAGCCCGACGGATACATCAACTACATGAAGGGCGCCAATATCGCCGGCTTCATGAAGGTGGCCGAGGCTATGATGGGCCAAGGCATCTATTGATGACGATCGTTCAAGTAGCTTGCTGTTAATATAATAGCGCTATCTTTATAAACTTAGATGCCTTTTCGGGCATCATGATAACGGGGACTTCGGAGTGATCCGCAGTCCCCGTTTTTTTTTTGTACGAAGTGTCCGCTATTTTTGACTGCATACTGAGTAGAGCCCGATATTCATCGTTTTCAAGAACATCGGAAATGTTGTTTCGGTCTTTGTGGTATCCTGTATTTTCAGTATCTTTGTGAAGACTATAAATAGTAAAAGTATTTAGTCGAAAACTGATTTTAATCATTAATATAATACCCGAATTAATATGAGAACCATTAAATATCTGTTTCTGCTCCTTTGCGTGTGCATACCGATTTTGACCACGGCACAGGACTATGAAGTGGACTGTCTTGTGTCACCGGAGGTCAAAGCTGTTTCGGCGGAAAAGTCCACAGACTTTGATGGTACACGAATGGTACTATATTTTCGCAACGGAAGCCACGTGAAAGTAGTAGGACGCGAAGTCGTCGGGACAGATGGCAGTGTTGCTTCGCATCTTGGCAGTGCCGGAGACTCGGTTGATGTAAGGCAAATTAAGGCTGTAATCGAATACAAAGGCAAGCACTATCTGGCCGAAGCTCGTTGGCTGAAGTTCTCCGATAGTAATCCGTCTTCGGCTTCGGACATCTTTGCTTCCGACAATTTCAGACCTCGCCCGCAGTTGGAAGTCTGGCCTGATATGCCGCGTCTCGATATGCACTCGGATGCCGCACGAACGCTCTATGGACCGGTTCTGCCGATATTGGCGTTGGCGCTGATGTTGGTGGCCGTATGGCTGGTACTGCGCACTCGGTTTGTATTGTTATCTGTCCTGCCGTTTGTCGCTTCTGCAGCTATAATGATTTATATGGCGGTGATGTTAGACTGGGATGCGCTGTGGTGGTGTAATCCCGACTATGTAGGTTTGGGCAAAGCTATTTTGGGAATTCTTCCGGTGGCATTGTTCATGGTGCTGACATTCTGCTACTTTTTCTGTGTGACGGCTTTTGCCAAAGGTTCGTTTGTAGTCTGGCCCATTATAGTAGGCTATCTGGCGCAATGGCCGATGATGATGCTGTCTTCGGTGCTTATCGGGAGTGTATGGC
>CAKTOT010000086.1 GCA_934590135.1 uncultured Muribaculaceae bacterium | reverse complement strand
CATCAAGACCACAGCGGTCGGCGAGGTCGCGAACCGAAAGCCCTGCGGCGTTGCGAGCTTAAGCAATGGCCAGGCCTACGGCCTTGCGAGTAGTGCGCCCAATGGCGGTCGACCAAGTCGAGCAGCCGGGCTTCCGAGTATAGGTTTCAGACTTGATGACCTTGCCGGCAGCATCGGTCAGCGTCATAGACGCGCCTTTGCCCTTCTTGATTTCAGCATCGGTAAAGGGGTGAGCCCCGATGCGGTAGTCCTCATTATAGTAATCTGTGCCCCACTCCTCGTCAGCGCCAAGCACGAACTCTTTTGTGCAGAGGATTTGCATGTCAGAAATGCCAATCTATTGTTAATATACGTTTACTTCAGAATTTGAAGCCCATAGATAGTACAATCTGATTGTCATTATCCGTCACATCATATTTCGGAGCCTGATAGCCGTCGAAATCTGTGTAGGCGTGCAACGTTCCTTTGCGATTGGTGTGTACATAAGCGCCGTCCAGATACCATGATTTGTAGCGATAGCCTATACCTACCGAAATATTCTGTGTGGTCTTATTAAAGGAGAATGACGGATCTGTACCGCTGGTGACAACAGTGCCCGAGCCATTGCGAACATCGTCTTTGATGTTAGACAACGTAAAATTGCAACCGGCACGCAAGCTCAATGAAGGTAGAAGCCGATATTCCACACCGGCACGTATTACATTCGCTCCTTGAGTGTATGTTTTAATGTCTTCGTTGACACCGACATTATCATAATACCCGGTTATGTAGCCCCAATTGTCATATCCGGCTGTCTGCATATTCATATCCGGATATGCAACATATTCGTAGTCGGCGCTGATGATAAAGTTGCTGCCCACGAGACCTGCACCGACCATCAGACGCCACGGAGAGCGTAGTTTCCAGTCAAAACCGGCATCATCGGTATATTCGTTTCCGGATAGCGGATTATCCTTCCCCTCAACTATTCCCGTATTCAGATAGCTGTAGTCAACAGCTCCATAGTACGAGTGTTCCAGCGAGTACCACGTAGGAGTATGTACTGCAAAGCCGAAGCGGAATTCATTGGTAGGACGTACAATGACACCGGCCTTGAGATTCCATCCCGAGCCATTGATGTGCTTGTAATTGGTCAGATTGAAACCGGCATTACCTATGACATTACGCTGCGAAGCCACATCGTATACCGAGGCATTCGCCATAGACTCCGAATACCAAACCTCGCGAGTATAGCTAAGGTCGGTAACTCCTATAGACAAACCCCAATAGACCAAATTGGAGAAATTTCCGCCGAAATTAAAACTGTACTCGTCCACGTAACCGCGTTCGCGTAAAGTGGTTTCGGCATCTCCGGTGGTTCCGCTTTGGAACATACCACGATACGAACGGCCTTGCGCATCCGCCGGGCTTATCATATAAGTGTTATACGCCAAGATGCTCAACCAATCGTGACTGCTGTCGCGATAGGGATTGTATGTGCTGCTAAAATTCAGTTCGTCCGGGTTTACACCCCCGGTAAACGATGCGATATAGTTTGACAGCGATGTATTAGTCGGCACGACATATCCCGAAGTTTTGCGATCAAAAGATGCCGCACGATTGTATGTGGCGCCCCAATTGAACGACTGCAATAGACCGTCAAGGCGAATGACACCTACATATCCGAAGTTGTTGCAATACGCTTTGGTCTGTGTCGCCGAGTATGAATTGCTTAGCGAAGACGTTGCCGATTTTTGGAAATTTATATCAAGAGTGGCACCAATCTCACTGTGTCTATAGATACCGATACCGGCCGGGTTCTGCGTCAAAGTCGAAAGGTCGCCACCGAGTGCGGTAAAGGCGCCGCCCATACCCATAAAGCGCGCAGTACCTTTGAAATCATTGTTCGTAAGCTGCAACGCGTCTATGGAACTTTGTGCCATAGTCACCGGTGCCGACAAGGCTGCGATAAGAGCCGGAATAATGAGACGTTTCATATTTTGGATGTATTATTCTGTTTTATTATTCAATAGATAAAGAATCACACAAAGAGGATTTAGACGTAATTTTTTTCAACGACGGCCGCGGCCGCCGCCTCCTCCTCCGCGGCTACCGCCACCATACGAACCTCCCCGGCTGCCACTGCTATACGAACCTCCGCGGCTACCGCTACTATACGAGCCGCGGTTGCTGCTCGACGAGGACGAATTGCGCGAAGGTGTGTATGTGCTGCGACGACTATCGGTGGACGAAGAGCTGTTGCCATAGCGTCCGCGAGTACTACCGCTGCTATATCCTGTCGAAGGACGCGAACCGGTGGACGACGGAGCATATCCGCCGGGGCGTGTAGATGTCGATGGTGCCGTTGCGGTGCTGTTGCCGCGACCGCGTCCCATATTACCGGGGCGAGACATACTGCCACTCGTTGATGGGGTATATCCGTTATACGTCGATCCCGGACGACGCCCCGATGTACTGCCGGCAGATGCCGTGCCGTGAGGTCGGTAGGACCCGGGCGAAGAGGGATGCCAAGATGGTCCGGGGCCGTAGCCGTGATGGTGATGAGGCGGCGGACATGGTGTACTCCATGCCCAGTAAGGATAGCCCCATCCTCCGTACCAATACGGGTCATAGCCCCAGGTCCAGGACGAGCCCCAATACCATGGGTCAAAGGTCCAGCTGTACCACGGATTGTAGTACGAATAATACGGACGATAGCCGTAATAGCTGTAGTACGGATATATGCCCCAACCAAGATACGGATCTGTATTTACGTATATATTGACCGAGGAGGTCTCGGATGGCTGTGAATAGTAATAATCTATCAGCTGGTCATCGCCGGATGCTGTTACTACATCGGGATTATGAAAACGCTCGATGCGGCGTGTGTAGTCAAAACTGCCCGAAACGTATGCGCTATCTCGTGCCATCGTATCGATTTTCGTCCCGGAATAGCGGCGATTGTATTCGTCCACATCGCGAGTGGATGCGCTGCTGTAATTATATGTATCGGCTGCGGGATAGTCCTGCGTGGGCACATACCGTATAGGCGTCGTTTGTTTCTTTGCCTTAGTCGTCTTTTCCTTCGAGGGATTGTAGTAGATGTCGTCCTCGAAGTCCTGCGACACAGCCATCAACGGCATCGTTACGAATGCCAACGCTACAAGTCCGCCCAAGAAATCGTTGTACTTCATCATGCTTGCTCGTTTTTGATCGTTAGTGTATTGTTAAACTGTATTGTAGACGTCTTTTGTTCGCCATCTCATAACTTAGACGGCGAAGCATTTCTAACGTTTAATCAAAGGTAAGTATATTTTTTCATCTACTAGCATTTGGCTTATTGTTTTTATGCTTTTTTTACACATCTACACATACTTGACACCTAAGAATTCGATGTCCATAGCAATAAATGAATAATTGCATTTACAATCTGTGCTGCGTCAACGACGATATGCCATTGTCGTCCGACCGAAATCCAGCTCTTGGTCGAATGATGTATTCAAGCATAAATCCTGTACTAATTGCACCCGTGACACCATTATTGTATATATAAAAATGAGTATAAGCATCAAAATGTTGCGAAAAGTTAAAAATATGTTGCGTAACATACCGAAGTATGCATTCAAATCAAAGAAAAGTGCGTAAATTGCGGCCAAATTTAGTACAAATAACATCGTATAATCTAAAACCCACCTAATAACATGAAGGTATATCAGACTAACGAAATCAAGAACATCTCCTTGCTGGGCAGCAAGGGGTCCGGAAAAACCACACTCGCTGAAGCTATGCTCTTCGAGTGTGGAGTGATAAAACGCCGCGGCACAGTCGAAGCAAAGAACACCGTATGCGACTACTTCCCGGTAGAAAAAGAATATGGTTCTTCCGTATTCTCCACCGTGATATACGCCGAGTTCCTGAACAAGAAGCTCAACGTCATTGACTGCCCGGGAGCGGATGACTTCGTCGGCAATGCCGTAACTGCGCTCAATGTCACAGACACAGGCCTTATAGTAGTCAACGCTCAATACGGCGTGGAAGTCGGAACACAAAACATCTTCCGCACCGCCGCCGGCATCAACAAGCCCGTAATTTTCGCGCTCAACCAGCTTGATGGCGAAAAAGCCGACTACGACAATGTTATGGAGCAAATGCGCGAAATCTTCGGACCGAAGGTTATCGCCATCCAGTACCCGATTCAATGCGGTCCGGGCTTCAACGCTATGATTGACGTCCTGCTGATGAAGAAATATTCGTGGGGCCCCGACGGCGGCGTTCCCACCATCGAAGACATACCGGCCGAAGAAATGGACAAAGCCAAGGAGTTGCATCATGCACTCGTGGAGGCTGCCGCCGAAAACGATGAAGCCCTTATGGAAAAATTCTTCGAGACCGAGTGCCTCAGCGAAGACGAACTGCGTGAAGGCATCCGCAAAGGTCTGATTACTCGCTCGATATTCCCGGTATTCTGCGTAAGCGCCGCCAAAGACATGGGCGTACGTCGTATGATGGAATTCCTGGGCAACGTCGTGCCATTCGTAGAGGATATGCCCGCTCCGGTCAATACCGCAGGCGAAGAAGTCAAGCCCGACAGCAACGGACCTCTGAGCGTATATATGTTCAAGACCACCGTCGAACCACACATCGGCGAAGTATCATACTTCAAAGTAATGTCCGGAACACTGAAAGCCGGAGCTGACCTAGACAACGTTACACGCGGCACCAAGGAGCGTCTGGCTCAGATATACTGCGTATGCGGACAAATCAAGACTGCCGTTGACGAACTCAAAGCCGGCGACATAGGCGCCACCGTGAAGCTCAAAGACGTTCGCACAGGCAACACTCTCGACGAAAAGGGTTGCGATTACGAGTTTGATTTCATCAAATATCCCGCGCCGAAGTATCAGCGTGCCGTACGCCCCGTCACCGAAAGTGACAGCGAGAAGCTCAGCGCCATACTCACTCGTATGCACGAGGAAGACCCGACATGGATTGTCGAGCAGTCTAAAGAGTTGAAACAAACCATACTCTCCGGCCAAGGCGAATTCCACCTGCGCACACTCAAATGGCGCGTCGAGAACAACGACAAGTTGCCCATCATCTTCGAAGAGCCCAAGATTCCCTATCGTGAGACTATCACCAAGGCCGCACGCGCCGACTACCGCCACAAGAAACAATCCGGCGGCGCCGGTCAGTTTGGCGAAGTACATATCATCATAGAGCCCTATACCGAAGGTATGCCCGCTCCGGACACCTACCGCTTCGGCAATCAGGAGTTCAAGATGAACGTTCGCGACACTCAGGAAATTCCGCTGCAATGGGGCGGTAAGCTTGTAGTATGCAACTGTATCGTTGGCGGTGCCATTGATGCACGCTTCATTCCGGCCATCGTCAAAGGTCTTATGGACCGTATGGAACAAGGTCCTCTGACCGGTTCATACGCTCGCGATGTACGCGTATGCATATATGACGGCAAGATGCACCCAGTAGACTCCAACGAAATTTCGTTCCGTCTGGCCGGCCGTAATGCTTTCTCGCAGGCATTCCGCAGCGCCAATCCCAAGGTTCTCGAACCCGTATATGATGTCGAAGTACTCGTCCCGAGCGACGTTATGGGTGACGTCATGAGCGGTCTGCAAGGACACCGTGCAATCATCATGGGTATGTCCAGCGAAAACGGCCTGGAAAAAATCCAAGCCAAGGTACCCCTCAAGGAAATGGCCAACTACTCCACAGAGCTTAGCTCCATCACCGGCGGTCGCTCATCGTTCACCATGAAGTTCGCTTCATACGAGCTCGTTCCGTCAGACGTTCAGGAGAAACTCCTCAAAGAATACGCCGAAAAGAACCAAGAGGAATAACATCCCGGAATTCAAGAGAGTTACCATACTTTTTCAAAACCATAAGCAGACGAGGCGGGTCATTGAGACCCGTCTCGCTTTTCTTGTTATTTCCATTATTTAACGCCTTATTGCGAAGGCACATTGGCTATCGGCTCATGGTATTGGCATCAAGCCAGGATATTATTGCACTCAACGTTTCATCGGATATATCCTCGGGCAATGACGCATATTCATCCGGCATTCCTGTAGCGCAATGCTGGAAAAGATGATTATGTCCTATCATAGTCACCGTATCGGCCCGGGATGCGTGTTCGGATATAGTCTTAAGATTGGCACATAGCACCTGTACATCGCGGTCGCCGTTGAGCGCAAGCCACGGGCACTTGACTTTCTCTATATCTGATGTCGGGTCATAACGGAGCATACGCCGATAGTATGGCGTGGACATTTGGGCAGCCGAAGTCATCAGTTGTTCGCACACCTTCGGAATGGATGCCTCAGGCAAGGACATTAGGACATACTGCAATGACATGCGCACACTCGATTCGGATGCATCACTCATAGCTATATCAAGCAATTGGCGCTGCAGAGTCTCGCCGTCCCAGCACCCGAGCATACGCACGGCCATCTCCCTGCATTGCGACATTATCACCGAATCGCCTCGCCATGCCGGTGCAGCCAGCGTAACTATCATATCTACACGCTTGTCCGAAGCGCCGAGACGTATGGCGATGCCGCCGCCTTCCGAGTGCCCGATAACGCATACCGGGATTGTGCCGAATAGCGAATCGACATATTCTACTCCGGAAGCAACATCTGTCACAAAATCATCTACCGTAGAGCCGGCATAATAGCCCTCACTGGCTCCCGTGCCGCGATCATCCATACGTAGTACTGCATATCCACGACCGGCAAGGCTGTCTGCCAGGACCTTAAACGGTTTATGCCCCAACAGCGTTTCATCTCTATCTTGCGCTCCGCTTCCGGTGGCAAGGACACACACTGCCTTGGGTGAAGGCGGAACGGTCAACGTCCCGGCAAGCACAATACCCGACGATTGATTGGTGACGCGTACCTCTTGTTCGGAAGATTGTGCAAACGCGCTTGTTACGACAAAAAAGCATACAGCCAGCGCATTGGGTATTCTTACTCTCATAATATAGGTCTGTCAACTATTGTATTACTATATCGGTTGTCAATCGTTGATAGAATGTGCACGCCCCAGCGAGAGGATGCTCACGCGCCCCACCCCGCTGTCTTGTACGAGTGCACGCACCGCCTCTCGCATTGTTGCGCCGGTAGTGACTATGTCATCTATAAGCAGGACATGACGGCCGGACAGTGCACCTTCGTCTCCTTGGTATTCCATTGTCCCGGCAAGGTTGGCCTTGCGTTGTTCGGCATCTTTGCGTGCCTGCGCCGGATGACGGCGGACAGCCCGCAAACTCGTGTCTATCGGTAGTCCCGTGACCGAACTTACGCCACGTGCTATGAATTCCGTTTGATTATATCCGCGCCTAATCATCCTGCTCCAATGTAGCGGTATAGGGATAATCACATCCATACCGCCGAAAAACCCCGTAGACATAAGCTCACGCGCAAATATGCGGCCCATTTCCGTCCCAAGCATGGGTCTATTGCCGAATTTCATTGTCAAAATCAGACGCGCAACCTTCGTGCCTTTTTCGTAGTGTATCCATGCGGCACTACGTCCCACGGGGACTTGTGTGGCCAAGCCGTTGAGCACGACATCGTCAGGCACATAATGCAACATCGTGCGCGGCATGTCAATGAGGCAATGGGCACAAACGGCCTTCTCGTCACCCCTGAGCAAGCGACCGCACACATAGCATGTATCGGGCACTATAAATCCTACGATACTTCTAACCAAAAAGGTCAAAGGTGTCATCATCGTGCGCATAAACTTGTGTGCCATAACACAAAGGTACACATTTCCGCCCGTATCACAGCAATAGTCTCGTTTTTTTGATTAATTTTGCGCTTGATATCCAACACCGACACACAATTTCTAATATATATACTATGAACAAAATCGTTATCACAGCCATTGCATTATGCTCTTTGCAGAGCTATGCAGGCAGCGACACGGCGCCGCTATGGCTCAACCATCCGGCCATCTCTCCGGACGGCAAGGCAGTGGCCTTCAGCTACAAAGGTGACATCTACACCGTTTCGGCCGACGGAGGCGAGGCTCGCGCCGTCACCTCCAATTCGGCTTATGACTCATACCCCGTATGGAGTCCGGACAGCAAGACCATCGTCTTTGCCAGTGACCGCGACGGCACCGGCTTGGACGTCTACGTAATCCCGGCACAAGGCGGACGCGCCGTGCGTCTCACCACTGCCGGCGGCAATGAAACTCCCAAGGGCTTTCTCAACGACAGCACGGTGCTGTTTTCGGCCAATATCATGCCTTCAACAACTATACGCTCGTATGTAGGCGCACAGTTGTATAGTGTACCTCTGCGTGCCGGCGTACGTCCGCACATGGTATTGCCATTCCCTACGGGCGCAGTTGATGTGGACGCCTCGGGACGTATGCTCTACCAAGACAAGAAAGGCTATGAAGACGTGCTGCGCAAACACGAACGATCGTCCGGCACTGCCGACATCTGGCTTGACGACCACGGCAAATACACACGCCTGACCACCTTCAACGGCAACGACCACAACCCCCTGTGGGACGGCAAGGACAATTACGTATACCTCTCGGAACGCGGAACTGACGGAACTCTTAATGTCTGGCGCGGAAGCCTCAATGGTGGCGACCCGGTACAGGTAACAGCTTTCACGCGCCACCCGGTGCGCAGCCTCAGCCGCGCCACCGACGGCACCTTGGCTTTCAGTTGGAACGGCGAGATTTACACTATGGCCGCCGGCGCCCCGACTCCGGTAAAGCTGAAAGTGTCTATAGCAGCAGATGATTACACCGGCGCACCCGACAAATCAATACGTCGCGGCGGTGCCACCAACCTCGCTGTCAGCCCCGACGGCTCGGAAGTAGCTTTCGTGATGCGCGGCGACATATACGTGACATCCGTCAAGTACAACACAACGCGCCGCGTCACCGACACCCCGGGACAGGAGCGTTGCCTGAGCTTCAGCAAGGACGGACGCACATTGGTATATGACTCGGAGCGCAATGGTAAATGGGCATTGTACACCGCTACCATTAAGGATGCCAAAGAGAAGCACTTCACCTACGCCACCGACATTGAGGAGAAACTGCTATACAACGGCGGAAGCACGGCCCAGCAGCCGGTATTCAGCCCCGACGGCAAGAAGGTGGCTTTTCTGGAAGACCGCGTGACACTGCGCGTCATTGATGTAGCCTCGAGGAAGGTTGTTACTGCCTTGGACGGCAAGTACAATTACAGCTACTCGGACGGCGATATTTCGTTTGTCTGGAATCCGGACAGCCAGTGGCTGCTCGTCGACTACATCGGCATTGGCGGATGGAACAACACCGACATCGCAGCAGTGCGTGCCGACGGCTCGGAGGTCATCGACCTCACCGAGAGCGGATACTCAGACGCCAATCCCCGCTGGGCTATGGGTGGCCGCGCACTGATATACTCGACAGGCCGCTACGGCATGAAGAGCCACGGCAGCTGGGGCAACCAAAGCGATGTCGTTTTCATGGCCTTGGACGAAAGCGCTTGGGAGGAAGTCAATCGCACCGAAGAGGAAGCCGCATTGGCCGAGGATGCCGAGAAGGAAGCCAAGAACGACAAAGCGGACAAGTCTGAAAAGTCCGATAAGAAGTCTAAAAAGGACAAGAAGTCCAAGAAAGACAAGGCGGACAAGAAAGACGAGGCGGTCAAGCCGCACGTCTTCGATTTTGCCAACCGCCGCTACCGCACCAAGCGTCTGACCGAGCGCTCTTCGTCTATGGGCGACAGCTATCTCTCGGACAAGGGCGATAAGCTGTACTACGTGGCTATGGCCACCGAGGGCGGCGGCAACCTCTATGTGCGCGACTTGCGCAAGGACGAGACACGCCTGCTGGCCAAGGGTGTCTCGGGCGGATTTGAATATGACGCCAAGGGCGACAATCTCTTTGTATTGTCGGGCAGCGGCATCAAGAAGGTGTCGCTGAAAGACGGCAAAGTGGAAGCCGTATCCTTCGAGGCGGAATATGACCGCGACCCGGCAGCGGAGCGTGAGTATATCTTCGAGCATATGCTCTCGCAAGTACGCGACAAATTCTACGATGCCAACCTCCACGGTGTTGACTGGGAGGCTTACGGCAATGACTACCGCCGCTTCCTGCCGTATATCAACAACAACTACGATTACGCCGAAATGCTCAGCGAAATCCTCGGCGAACTCAACGCCAGCCACACCGGAGGCCGCTATTACGCGCCTTCCAAGGCACTGTCCACTGCGGTGCTG
>CAKTOT010000085.1 GCA_934590135.1 uncultured Muribaculaceae bacterium | reverse complement strand
CGATGATGCCGCGCAGCAGATTACCATAACCTTTGCCTCTGACGGCGTCTCCGAGATTACCAACCCCAAGGCTTTTGAGGGCGTGACCGTTACGGATGATAATGCCGGCGGTATTGTCGTCAATTCGACAAGCACCGAAGAGCTTGAATTCAAGGTTAGCGGAACCGGCTCGTCCCTAAAGATTTATGCCGCCGCTCCCGTCAAATTGACACTTGACGGCGTTACCTTGCAGAGCAAGGGCGGTGCCGCGCTCAACGTTCAGGGCAAGAAGGAATTGACCCTTGTGCTTGCGGACGGAACGACCAATACCCTGGCCGATGCGCTGCCTTACGCAACGCCCGACGGCGAGAAGGAAAATGCCGCCGTCTTTGCCACGGGCAAGATGAACATTCAAGGTGCCGGAACGCTGGTGGCCTCGGGCGCGTCCAAGCATGCTATAGCCTCCTCCAAATCGATGAAAATCCGTAAAGGAGCGACCGTCCGGGTCTCGTCTGCCGCTTCGGACGGCATACACGCCGACGGCATTAAGTTGGACGATTGCACCATAGACGTGCACGGCACAGCCGGCGATGCCATAGATGCCGGCGATGACGAGCTCACCATAGGCAAGGCCGTCATCATTGCCGATGTATCGACGGATGATACCAAGGGTCTCAAAGCCACCGGCGACATTATCGTCAACGACGGCGCCGATATTACCGTCACCATGTCCGGCGCCCAAGGCAAAGCGCTGAAGACGGCACGCAACTTCACCATGAACGGCGGAAGCATTGATGTGAAAGCCTCGGGCGGTGTTGTGGTCACCGACGGCGACCCCTCGTATTGCACGGCCATCAAGGTGGACACGACATTCACCCTCAATGCCGGAAGCATCAAGGTGGTACATACCGGAGCCTCCGGAAAAGGCATCAGTGTAGACGGCAAGGCCTACTTCAATGGCGGAACGGTCGATATCTCTTGCAGCGGCAATGGTGCAACCTATACCGATTCGACGGGCACGCTCGACAGTCACAGCGCAACGTGCATCACCGTAGACGATAATATATACCTTGCCGGAGGTACATTCACGCTGGCCAATAGCGGCACCGCCGGAAAGGCCATTAAGGGCGACAAGACCATAGTCATAGGTGCCGACGGCACCGAAGGTCCCACGATAGAAGCTCGTACCACCGGTGCTAAATTTGCCGTAACATCCGGGTCGTCATGGGGCGGCGGAGGACGTCCCGGCGGTGGTCCCGGCGGTGGCGGCGGCCCCGACGATCAGACGGATTACGCCAATCCAAAGGTCATCAAGGCCGGCGGCAACTTGACCGTCAACAGCGGGAAGCTCACCATCGTGTCCACGCAGGATGGTGGCGAAGGCCTCGAAAGCAAGAATACGCTCACCATCAACGGCGGCGATATACACATCACCACCGTAGACGACTGCATCAATGCAACTTCGCATATCCAAATCAATGGCGGCGTGGTGCGCTGCGTCGCCTCGGGCAATGACGCCATCGACAGCAATGGTACGCTTACCATCGCGGGCGGCATCGTCATCGCGGGTGGCACCAACCAGCCCGAAGAGTCCTTTGACTGCGACCAAAACACGTTCACCATCACCGGCGGAACGATATTCGGTGTAGGCGGCGGAGTGTCCACCCCGACATCGAACGTGTGCAAGCAAAACGTGATCATCAACAGCAACAGTTCCTATACCAACGGAAAGCGCATCACCCTGGCGGATGCCTCGGGCAATGTGATAGTCTCCCTGCTCAACCCCTCCAACTGCTCGCGTAGTGCTACGGCGCTGATAAGTGCCGCCGGTATCGCATTGGGTACGCAGTACCGTATACTCACCGGCGGCACCGTCACCGGAGGCGAGACACATTACGAGCTCACCGTCGGCGGCACCATCTCCGGCGGCACGCAGTTGACCACCGTCACTCCCTCGTCGGTAGTCACCGGTGGCAGCGGTTCGGGCGGAGGTCCCGGCGGAGGTCCCGGCGGACGCTGGTAATAGATAAGCATCAATTTCTAAGGCTTTTTTTGCCTGTGGACGCGCGGTTTTATCGGCCGTTGCGTCCGCAGGTTTTTTTTGCTCCGAGGTGCGGCAATGCAGTTAGATCCGGCATCACCGAATCGGCATTGCGTGTGCAGGTTTTTTTAACATCCGAGGAACGGTATTTATAGCTCGTGAGGGGCTAATTTGGCGAAATTTGCGTAACTTTGCGGCTTGAAGGCCGGCCGCATCAAATGTGTGGCCTTCGATACCTAACAGCATCTATATCACTACTATGATTTCCAATAGCAATTCGACAGGAAACAACGCGCAGGGACAGCCTGCACCGGACACCGACGATGCAAAACGTCGTCGCAAGCGCATATTGTTGTATTGTGCCGCGGGCGTATTGGCGGTAGCCATCGCCGTGGTAGCATGGTTGGTATTCTCGAATATGGCCGAGCAGAAGGCCAAAGAACAAGCCGAGATCGAAGCCGAGGCTCGCAATCTCGACTTGCAACAGCAATTGGCCAACAGCGAGTTCGAGAATCTCGAAAACGACTTCCGACAATTGGAGACACAGCGTGTCAATATCACCAACGATACGCTCAAAATCCGCCTTACCGAGAAGTATGAAGCCGCACGTCTGCAAATCGAAGACCTGCAGAAAAAACTTCAAGACCAGCGTCGTCGCTCGTCCAAGGAGATACAGGACCTGCGCGGACAGATAGATGCACTGCGCAAGTTGCTCAAACATTATCTTGAGGAAATCGACCGACTGAACCGCGAAAACGAGGAGCTGCGTTCCGAGAATGCCGGACTCAAAGATCGTAACGAAAAATTGGCTACCCAGGTGACCGAAACTTCGCGCGCCAATCAAGTGCTCTCCGAGCGTATGACCCTTGCCGAGAAGCTCAATGTGACAGGCGTCAACCTCAGAGCCTTGAACAAAAAAGGCAAGAACGAGAAAAAAGTCTCCAAAGCCAAACAACTTGTGGTGACCTTCACTCTGCCGCCAAACAATTCGACACCCGTCGGCGAAAAAACCATATTTGTACGCATCATTTCGCCCGAAGGCAACCTGCTTGGCAATGGCGGCTCGTTCGGCTTCGAGGGCGCCAATGTGCCCTGTACTGCACGCAAAGTCATCGAGTATACGGGCGAGGAAATTGCCGGAATACCCATTTATTGGGATGTGACTTCGGCGTTGAGCGCCGGAAGCTATACCGTCGAATTGTTCGCAGACAATTACCGATTGGCATCCCGAACCTTCAATCTTAAGTAACTACGCTGCCGAAAGGCGAGTGCGATCCGAGTTATATTTCTGCGACCGCCGACAGCACTCGTCTGAGCTTTATACGGCATTTCTCTGAGTGTTATTCAGTCCCTGCCCGAGTTTTGTTCGGTCCCTGCCTGAGCGTCATAATGCCGTAGTGACAAGTGAGTTAAGTCTCAAAGAATACAAACGACGATGAATATCGAGAGTCTTATCACCGATTTGGCTTTTATACTGCTCTTAGGAGCGGTAGTCACGGTGGTGTTCAAGTGGATACGCCAGCCGGTAGTGCTGGGGTATATTGTGGCCGGCTTTTTGGCCAGTCCGCATTTCACCTACCTGCCGTCGGTGGCCAATGAGGCCAATATTGATTTCTGGGCACAGATAGGCATTGTCGTGCTGCTGTTTACGCTCGGACTGGAATTTAGTTTCAAGAAACTGGTGAGAGCCGGAGGGTCGGCCGTGGTCACGGCGCTCATCATCGTTTGCGGAATGATGGGCGTAGGCTACTGCATCGGCTATGCCATGGGGTTCAGCACCATCAACTGTCTATTTCTGGGCGGAATGTTGTCCATGTCGTCCACAACTATCATAATCAAGGCCTTCAATGACTTGGGTATCAGACAAAAGAAATTCGCCTCTTTGGTACTGGCCGTCCTGATTGTCGAGGACCTCTTTGCGGTGGTGATGATGGTGATATTGTCGTCCATAGCCGTCAATAATGCCGTCGAAGGCGAGGCGCTGCTGATGTCCGTTGCCAAGCTGGTGTTCTTCTTGGTAATGTGGTTCTTGGTGGGCGTCTTTGTGCTGCCCTCACTATTGGGTCGTACGCGGCGTTTTCTGAACGGCGAAACACTGCTGGTCGTCTCTATGGGACTATGCCTTGGTATGGCCGTATTCTCCGTCTACTGTGGATTTTCACTGGCCTTGGGCGCATTTGTCATGGGGTCGATACTTGCCGGAACCAGTTATGCCGAACGCATCGAGACGGTTGTCACGCCGGTCAAAGACCTCTTTGGCGCCGTATTCTTTATCTCGGTGGGAATGATGGTGGATCCGCAGGTCATAGCTCTGTATTGGAAGCCCATACTGCTGCTGTCGGCCGCCGTTATTGTCGGAATGATAATCTTCGGCTCGTTCGGTATGCTCGTTACGGGACAATCGCTGCGCGTGGCCATTGAATCGGGCTTCTCGTTGACGCAAATAGGTGAGTTTGCCTTCATTATCGCCACGCTGGGTATGTCTCTCGGCGTGCTCGAACCAACGCTTTATCCCATAGTTGTGGCCGTCTCGGTGCTCACCACATTCACTACGCCGATGTTTATCAAGATGGCCGACCCGGTGTATGGTTTTGTAGAAAAGCACTTGCCGAGCCGACTATCCTTCCTCATAGACAGGTATCAAAAAAGCGCTACCGACCAGCAGGCCGTCGGCGCCGCATGGGTCGTGCGCCTGCGCCGTCAGGTTATGCGCACGCTCGTCTATTCGATACTGCTTATCGCCATTACGCTATTGTCCAGGCAGTTTCTGCTTGGCTATCTGGATCCTATTGCCGGCGAATGGAGCCATACTTTGGCCCTGTTGATTACGGTGGCGGTGATGTCGCCTTTCCTTTTGGCGTTGCTGATGCCGTTGGCACGCGTATTTGCATCTATACGCAAGCCCGGAGTTCCCACGCCCGCCATAGGGGACATCATTGTCGCCGTGTTCAATCTTTTCCTTGCCATAGTCTTTGTGGTTCAGGATATAAGCTGGCTGTTCTCGATGACTATGGGCGTTTCGGTGGCCTTGGCTGCATTGCTGCTGACGACTTTGATTTTCTCGACGCGCGTACGTCGGCATATGTCGGACATCGAAACCCGATTTATGGACAACCTCAACGAGCGCGAATTAAGCCGCAAGGGAACTAATAATGCCTTGGTACACGACCTTCATTTGGCGTATATGACCGTCGGCTTCGGATGCCCGTTTGTAGGCGAAAAACTGCGTAATTCCAATTTGCGCGGTCGTTATGGCGTCAATATCGTATCAATACAGCGCGACGGCGTCACGCAAGCCATACCCGGTGCGGATGCCCGGTTGTTCCCCGGCGATATTATCGGGGTGGTGGGCAATGATGACCAATTAGCCGCCGTATTGGCTGCCGTCGAAGCTCAGCAGACGGCACCTTCGACGGCAAGTGACTTCCAACTGTTCAATGTGATGCTTACCCAAGATTCTCCATTAGTAGGCAAAAGCCCGCGCACGGCGGATATGCGCAATGGTTATGGAGCCTTGGTGCTTGCCGTACAACGTGGCGACGAATATATCGACCAAAATCCGGACATCGTTTTTGCGCCCGGTGACATTCTCTGGATTGCCGGCGACCGTGCCCGCTTGCGCCCGATTATACGAAGCCGACGTCAAGCACATACCGATGCGTCGTCATCTAAAGAATAACCGGCGCAAACAATACAGCTAAAAACGTAGCATAATACATACGCAATATGATTATTCTATTACGAATCTACCAAATACTTATAATGATACCGCTGATGGTGGTATTGACAATACTGACGTCTCTGCTTGTCGGTGGCGGCTCGATATGCTTCGGCGGTCGCTGGTGGGGTTATTATCCGGCAGTGATTTGGGCTCGTCTGATGACATGGCTATCCCTGGTACGTGTCAGTGTACGTGGCTGCGAAAATATCAGTCGCGGAACGTCGTATGTCTTCGTCGCCAACCATCAGGGCGCTTACGACATCTTTGCCATATACGGATGGCTGGGCCACAACTTCAAATGGATGATGAAGAAATCCCTGCGCAAAATTCCCATGGTCGGATATGCCTGCTACAAGGCCGGGCACATCTACGTGGACCGTGGCAGCACCGTCGGTATACGCGAGACGATGAAGACCGCCGAGGCACGTCTGTCGCACGGTATGTCCGTAGTGGTGTTCCCCGAAGGTTCGCGTAGCGCCGACGGTGCGGTACATGCTTTTAAGCGTGGTGCTTATATGCTGGCTACCGAATTCAACCTCCCCGTAGTTCCCGTGACCATTGACGGCGCATTCAAAGTGATGCCGCGTCAGGCACGACTGCCCCGCCCGGGACACATTACCATCACAATACACCGGCCCATAGAGGCTTCGGCAGACGGGCACGACCTGCAAGTGCTGATGCAGCAATCGCGCGATGCCATCATTGCCGGATTGGAACACGACAGGAAATAAGGGATAGTCCGCTATGTCACACCTTCAGGTAGCTTTAATAGGCTGGAATGCAACAAATAAGTGCAACGGTTCAAGAAACTGAAAAGCCTAAGAATAGAAAAACTTAAAATCATATACTACAACGACCTATGAAAAAAATCCTAAACCTCGGCATCGCGGCGGTGCTCGCCGCAGGCCTTGCCTCCTGCTCGGATGACGACAAAATTCTCGGCGAATGGTTGGGCGCTCCCACTCGTATCAATATCGGTGGTACCGCGGATACGCAAGTAACACCGCGCCTGACTTTTGTAGCCGGGCAAGACGCCTCCGAAGGCTCGGTCTCCATCGCCTCGGATATTGCCATACTTGACGTGATACCGTCCAATGACTCGCTGGCATCGCCTTACGAAGTTACTGTGGCCGGAACGGCCGTAATCAAAGGCACTTACCGGGTGGTAGATGACGATGAGGTGCTGATAGATCTTGACAACAACTCGCTTACGGTCAATATCCCCTCGTCGGCTATAAGCTTTGACGAGAGCCAATTCACTGAGCGCCTGATACCTGAGCAAATCGAAGGCCATAAGACACAGATTGCTCGCCGCTACGAAACGCGTGTCCGCCATACCCTCGGCGTCGAACTGATGCGCTATAGCCGTCTCGATGACGTAAAGATAGACAAGGATCTCTTTACCTGCGAGATAGACAACCGCGACATTATGTTCCGCCGCGCCAAGCTGCGCGAGTGACCGATACGCTGACCACAAAAATACTATACAAGAGTGGCTGCGCCAATTGGCGCAGCCACTCTTTTTTTTGTGGGCGAAGATCGGTATTTTGCTACTCCTAAATCTCATACTTTTTGAAGCGTATCAGCAGTTAAGCCTAAGAATTCTTTGGCAAAAATACCTGTGAAGAATTTCAGCGGATTGTCGCCGCCACGATCTGAACTCTCACCGGGATTTATTTCAACAATATAGTCTCCGGCCACATCAATCACGAAATAGTGGCTGCCTGAAAATTTGTACATCCGCTTGGCACATTCCCCTACCATATCAGGAATTATTCCCGATGGATGATATGGATTCCCATTCAGTATCCAATACCGTTGTTCGTCATAGAAAATACTCATATCATCGATGTATTTGCGCACAATGAATGGACCGGTTAGGTTTAGTTTGTTGAAATTTTCAGTCATTTCATTCAATGATGTGTCAGGATAGACTGATGCGAAATCACCGAAGGCGAATAGAGAAGTGCTTTTATGGCGTATAAAACACCTCTCCCATCCATTTTCCATCATTATGACCCGCAATGCGTTTTCATCCGACAAGTCCGGTATAACTACAAACGGAATAGCCCAGGGCTTTATAACGTCTGCAAATTCTGAAAAATCGAGGGTCTTGCGATTCGCATCCCAGCCTTGTATCATACGCCCGTCGGAGGGATAATCTTCCGGCTTATCGATGGTAAAGCCTCTTTTGATTATGATTTCTGCGTCATCGTGAGGACTGGTGCCAACGATAAATCCTTGTTGTTGCATTGCTCGCGACTCCTCTTTGAAATACCGAGCTATCTTATTGCGTTCTTTGTCTTTAGGATATAATATTTGAACGTTTCTCATTGTATGATTCCTCCGTTTTTAAGAGATTTGAGCCATACAGCAATAGCAAGAGTGCTGCTGAAGCGTATGTACTCATTGTATTCAAATGAATATATATCTTGATCCAGAAACCTTAATCTTTCCTTCGCCGAAAACATTGGATGGCCAATCATTTCATGAGCCTCTGTTACGAGTTCGGAAATTATAGGCTTAGCTTTCTTGAGTCCAAATGTCGTCAACCCGAAGAAATCTGCGAAATAGGCATATTCCGACAGCTCGTTCGGAAGCCAATCCTTGAAGTATTTTCTGGTCCACAATTTCAATGCGTCGTCGCCTTGACCGATGCGTGCACTTGTCAGGAAATCAATTATCGGCTTATGCCCGAAGAATGACATCAGTTTGATTCCCAGTGGCTCATAAATTATCTCATCATCTTCTTGCACAAGGAACTCGTTGCCAATATTGAATGTAGTTTTTTTGACATCGGTTACAGGATCTACCAATAATGAATCTCCACCTTGGCCTCCCAGCACCACATCGCATCCCCTTTCGGAAAAGGCACTTGCCAAACGGCAAGATGCATAATAACTTTTGAAGATACCGGTTGGGATTTGCGTGGCCGGCAAAGTGTCTATGCCGTGATAATACGGAACTTCCGAAGAATCTATCAACAAGCCGTCTTCGCCCCACCCAATCAATAGCTCTTGAATATGTCGTTCGGTACGAAATTCATAAGTTAATGATTCAAGCCCTATAGGCACGAACGGGATTTTCAGTTGATGAAGTGTGGCGATAATCAGGCTTGAATCGAGACCACCGCTGAGATGCACTCCAATCCGTTTGGCGTCAAGCCCTTTGATAAAATCCTCAGCTAAGCACAGCCATACGTCAAGGCCGGTCTCAATCCTATTTGGATGGTATAGATCGGGGATTATGTGCCTGGTCGCATCATCCCATATCACGCCCGGCTCTATTTGCTGTATACCCGGGAACAATGGTTTTTGTTCCGCAATCTTCTCGGGAGTCAGCATATCGTTATAAAGCCAATTCTCCACTGAGAATTTCTGCCATAAGCCATCTCGCAGCCCATCCCATATTGTAGGAGTGAACTGTCCTGTTGATAAATCACGAAATGATAGCGAGGGTTGACGAACTATTTTCCCAAAATCGGACATCTCAAATCATTATTGAAACAGGTGCAAAATTTATCCAGGCACTATCGCCGCGAAACGCATTGCAGCCATCCTCTATCACATATGCGTGCATCAGATGAGTCGGCAAAAATGCGCCGATTATCATTGCCCCATGTCGTTTGAAACGCTTTGAAAGCGTTGATGCGAATATGGAACGGGGAAGGCACAAAATCTTTTGATTTTCAGGAATGATTTTGCAGAAAACATCCACCGCGTCCTTGGCATTGTCAAAAACTCCGAGCCTCAAATGGCTTAACAACCATAGCCCGGGATAACAATGACGATATAACCAAACTAAAAGCCGAGCATATCCTTTCACTATCGCTCCGTAGCGTATGTCGGTGCAAACCGGTGTCTCAATAATCTTCATTCGGTACGGATTATCAATATATGAGAGTGCGATTTGTGCTTTTGCCGGTAGCTGTTTACAGACTATGGACGGCTCAGAGAGGTTACATATCTTGGAACGAAGCAATCCCAATGGACTAAGATAGAAATATCGCTTATCATAGCATCGCCGCGAAATAGAATGGTACATTTGGAAATGCCGGTAAAGTTCAAGGTGTAGGCTACATGTGAGCCTTCACCTTGAACCGCTGAGTTTAAGATTTAGTTGATTGAAGACGAGGAACTGCTGCGTTCTTTACGCCAATTCTTATAAGAACTGGTGTCCTCACAGCCGTTGGACTTGCGGCCACGGATGTTCTTGGCGGTTGCTTCAACGCCGAAGAAGTTTTTGATAAACTTAATCATGATGATAATTGGGTTTGGTCGTCCCACCGGTTCCTGAATGGGACGTGTACATAAAAAGCGTGGGAACCGAACCATTGCTCGTCCCACCAATTGAGGCTCTGGCATGTGCCCATCGCAGTCGGACGAGCAACGCGCAGAGCCCACGCAAATATGTACAAAACCCAACCGCCTTGACATCTTTCGATGTCAAAGCCATAGGGATACTCTACATATCCATGGGCATCTACCGTTGCCACCTCCTTGACTGCGATTTGAAACTGCCAGATTCCAATTGGTCAAGAACGGAAGCGCTGATAAACGCCTTTTGTTAAGATGTCTGCCTCCCACCCCTTACACAGACAAAGAAGCGCACCTCTGCGCATTCCGACCCACGACCGTGGGCTCTGTTTCGGGGTTTTATCGGCAAATGCAAAATTAGTCATAGTTCACAAAAATACAAGTCCTCGGCTTGATAATTAACAATTATTAATAAATAAGCAAGACCCGTAATCAAAAAAATAGTGGCTGCGCCAACATGCGCAGCCACTCTTGTTTAGTAGAAATGGTCGAGGCCGGTATGTCGATTCTCTAATCAGAAGAGATAGGCTGCCGTGATGGTCCGGTAGCGGTTTTTGCTGCTGACGATGTTGCCCTCGGAGCGGCTGTACATATTGCCATAATGTACTTAATGATAGTTTTTTTTGCGGTTAATAAATATTAACTAAAAATATTTGCATAACATTAATTTAGGTGATTA
>CAKTOT010000084.1 GCA_934590135.1 uncultured Muribaculaceae bacterium | reverse complement strand
AGTCGCGTACGGCTCGTATCTCTACTTCTGAGGATCCGCTTGGGATGCCCACAACCATGCGTAGTGAGGGGCTGAACCAGCTGCGTCGTGCACTGGCTTTCTTGATCAGGGCGCGTATCATCAGTTCGGCGGCATTGAAGTCACCGATAACGCCTTGACGTAGCGGGCGTACTGTGCGTATGTTTTCGTTTTCCTTGCCCAGCATCAACTGTGCCATATTTCCGACTGCCACCAGCTTGTCTGTGCGGCGGTCGAGGGCAACGATGGAGGGCTCGTTGATGACGATTTTGTCGTTTTGGATGATGACCGTATTGGCTGTGCCAAGGTCTATGGCTATTTCTTTGGTGAGAGAAAACAGGGACATTTTATATTGATTTGGAACTGTTATTACTAATGAAGTGTTTAGTATATTGTCGTGCGGAACGCGGATTGCTATTTCTCAGTCGTACCGTTGCTTGCGCTATGGATTGACTGTGCGGCTTTATCCCGGTTCCGGTTTGTCTATTTCTATTCAGTTGTTGTGTTGTACTATTGTTTTGCTGCTTATGTTCGATTATGATTTTTTTCTGCATCTGTTTGGTTTTTCGCATCTTTCTGTCAATGTCTGAAATGTCGTATGCCGGTCATGACCATGGCCAGTCCGTGGGCATCGCAATATTCCACAGATTCGTGGTCGCGGATGCTTCCGCCTGGTTGTATTACTGCGGTTATGCCCGCTTCGTGTGCTATTTGCACACAATCGCCGAAGGGGAAGAATGCGTCCGATGCCATAACGGCGCCTTCAAGAGGCATTCCGAAGGCTCGGGCCTTAGCTATGGCTTGGCGCAAGGAGTCTACGCGAGATGTTTGGCCGACTCCGGCGGCGCATAGTGTGTGCGCGTGCGCCAATACTATTGCGTTGCTGCGGCAGTGTTTGACTACTTTTGCTGCAAATAGCATATCGTCCGTTTGTGCCGGTGTAGGGGCGGTGGCGGTGACGGTACGCAAGTCTGCGGCGCTTTCGGTGCGGTTGTCGCGGTCCTGTACGAGGACTCCGCCCAGGGCGCTGCGCATTGTCGTGGGCGCTGCGTTTTTGTGCTTTTGCACCAGTATGATGCGATTTTTTTTCTGTTGTAGGATGTCGAGGGCCTCGTCCGAATATGCAGGGGCGATGATGACTTCGAAGAAAATCTTGTTGATTTCGGCTGCCGTGTCGGCGTCTATGGCGGTATTGGTCACGATGACGCCGCCAAAGGCGCTGACGGGGTCGCCGGCGAGGGCGGCACGCCACGCCTCTATGGCAGTATTCCGACATGCCAATCCACAGGGATTGTTGTGCTTGATGACGGCGAAGGTTGCCGTGCTGTCGTTAAATTCGGCCATAAGTGATGTGGCTGCATCAATGTCCAGCAGGTTGTTGTATGATATTTCCTTGCCGTGCACCTGATCGAACATTGACTCGAAATCGCCGAAGAACCATCCGCGTTGGTGCGGGTTTTCGCCGTATCGCAAGGCGCGGACACCGTCAATGGCTGTGCGCAATGCAGTGGGCGCATCGCCGCATGTCTCGTCAAAGTATTTGAATATCAAGCTGTCGTATAGGCTGGTGACGGCAAAAGCCTTGCGTGCCAGATGACGCCGTATTTCGGGCGTTGTGGCTGCCCCGTGCTGTGCAAGGACGTCCAGCAGGAATGAGTATTGGTCTCGCGACGAAACTATGGCTACGTCGCGGAAGTTTTTGGCGGCGGCGCGTATGAGCGAGATGCCGCCTATGTCTATTTTTTCGATGATGTCAGCCTCCGAGGCACCTTGAGCCACCGTCTCGGCAAAAGGATAGAGGTCAACGATTACCAAGTCGATAGGATTGATGCCGTAGCGAGTACATTCTTCTCGGTCTTGCGCGTTTTTGCGGCGGCTGAGTATTCCGCCGAATATACCCGGGTGAATGGTTTTGACGCGTCCACCCAGTATGGAAGGGTATCCGGTGACGTCTTCGACTGCATCGCACTTATAGCCGCATTGTTGTATCCAAGTGCGTGTTCCGCCGGTTGAGAGAAGCTGCACGCCTTTTTCTGCAAGTATGGCAATGATGCGTCCCAAGGTTTCGTCCTTGTGGTATACCGAGATGAGCGCGGTATGTATTTGTAAGTCGTCGCTGGGCATTGTGTGGTGGCGTAAATGGGTGAAGGTGAGGTGTATAGTAGCTTGATGTCGTGATGCCGACTGCAGGCGTTTCGCACCCCTGTTTTTTTAGACTGCAAATTTAGCGATTTTTTTTCGATTGCCGTGGTTGCAAACCTCCCTTTTTTTGAATGAATGTATACGAATAATACGCATTGGAAGCGCAAGTGCAAAATGTTTTATCTCTACTTGTGAAAATGTCGTGCTTCGTGAGCATATTGATGCATATTTGTCTTGATGCGCTGTTGTCGCCTTGTTTTGCTGATGAGCGCTTGTCTGCAGGGGTTGATGGTCAAGGCGTCCGAAATTACGAAACCGAGGTTGCCGGCGGTCGGATGTCAGCGGCTGAGCCGGTAGCGTTTGAGCAAAGTGGTGTAGCGCGGCGAGGTCTTGTATGCGTTCAGCCAATGGTTTAGCGTATCGACTAATCTGTCATTACTGTTTTTGGCTACAGCCCAGACCTGGAATTGATTGAAAGTAACGGGTGTGCATATATGTAGCCGTGTGTCGGCAGCGGCGGCAATGCGAGCTTCGCCTTGGGCTACAATGGCACGGCGTATGCGTCCGGCAGCCGTAAGCATTAGCAGGTGCTCGGTGGTGAGTGCCTGACTTTCATCAATATATATGGTGTCTCCGAGTTCACGTCCCAGGTTGATGAGACTGGCTCGCACCGGTGATCCGCGTGGAATCCATACGGTGTCTCCGGCGAGGGTTGCGGCTGTGACATTGGTGTCTTCCGAGGTGGCGGAGACCATGACGTAGCGGTCGATATATACTGCTTCGGTGACGTCCACAAGTCCTTTGAGCTGGGTTGTGGATTGTAGCGATGATACTACAATGTCAAAAGCTCCGGCATTGAGGCCGCCGAGTGCGTAGTCCAGCGGAGCAAAGGGATGGAACTTGACCGGTCGATGGTGTAGGCGACTGAGGTCGCATATGATGTCGTAGTCCAGGCCGGAGATGGTGTCCCCCGATATGTTGTAGCCCAATGGCGTTATTTCGATGGCTATGTCAAGGGTGTCGCCGCCCGAGTGTGCGGGGTATCCGTCGGCTCCGAATAGTGGAGTGCGGTTTTCGCGGCTGCATTTGTATAGGACGGCCATCAGTCCGATTACGAGCAGTAGCAGAGCAATGAGCATCCATACGGGTCTCTTTGTCCCCGAAATGGGTCGCCGGGTTCCGGGTTTGTACTTGTTGTCGTTACTATCCATGTATTACTTTGGAACTGTTGATGTAGGAGCGTTGTCGTCGCTGTTTGTCGTTCGACGAAAGCAATCAGTTGGCAAAATCGACGGATACTCCTATCTGGAATCGGCGCGGGTTGAGAGGGTAGTGCAGTGCCGAGAAGTATTTGTTGCCTCCGAACCATCCTTGGTTGATGTGCGACATCATTACGTAGAAGCGTGCCTTTGAGAGCTTCATATTGGCGTAGACGTTCATAAATGGGTAGTTGCCGAGTTTAAGGTCGCGTTGTTGGTGGAAGGTGGCTGTGGCCGGCTGGTATGCGGGGGCGTAGTAACTTGTGTAGTAGTTGCAGTCTACGCCGAGTTGGAGGCGCAGGGTGGCTATCCGGACTGTGGCATACAGATTTGAATATACTGCGAATTCGGGCAGTGTTATGATGTTGTCATCCGTGGAGGTCTGGTACGTCAGACTGTTGTCCCAATGGAGTGCACCTACACGAAAATTCTGCTGCAATCGTGCGCTGAAAACTTGCACGCTGCCACTGTGCTGCTGTGGTAATCCTTTGGTGTCGAAGTATATATGATTTTGGACGTTTTCGATTCCGACGTCCAGTGATGTGCCGAAGCGGTTGAGCATTATGCGTCCGCCTACGCGCAGTGTTCGTGTCTTGCCAAAGTCGTTGTGCCATGCGAAGTGGTTGGATACGTAGTTTTGCAGCAGGTAGGGCGCATGGGCATTGTCAAAACGACCGTAAGCACCCACGTTGATGCTGTCACCCAGCAGGTGAAAACGTGTGTCTATGCGTCCGTCGATGTGCAGGTCGCCGGCGGCGTCGCCGATCAGTCCGACTTCGCCCGTGGCCTCGTAGGTGAGGATGCTACCGCGCTGCTTTGTAAGCTGTCCGCCCACCCAGGCCAGCGAGCGGGTGTGCTTGGCAGGTATGCCCGTGACGCCGTCAGGCAGAGGGTCAAACGTGGCTTCGCCGGAGACTTCGCTGTCTTCGAAAGTGGTCGGTGTTTGGTAATATTTTTCGAGGCTGTGCTTGAAGTAGGCCGACAGACCGAATTTGGCAAGACGGTGAAAGCCTTCGAGCAGCGATACGCCCACGGTGTTGGTCAGCGCGTGCATACGTGTGACATCGCGTGTCCCGTCGGCCTGAAGGTAGATGTTTTCGAAGAATTTGGAGGCCTCGCCCGGTGCGGAATTCAGGAACAGATGCTTGTCAAAATCGTATTGCAACGTCCACACAAAAGATGTCACCGGGATATACGTGCGTCGAACTATTGTGTCGCCGTCTTCGCCCGAAGGTTGTTCTTCGTGCCAATATCCGACTTTATATCGGTTGTTGAGATATAGCTGCCCGCCGACGGTACGTGTATGTGCCGCCGTGAGGTTGGTGGGGATGCTTTTGGCGTTGATGCTGCTGACTCCGCCTTGCAGTTTGGCCGGGTCGGTGATGTATAGGTCATCTGTAATGCCACCGGTTTCCTTATTGAGCATATTCCAGTGGTTGTAAAAGCCTTGGAATTCGTATCTGTCGCCCATATACGATCCGGAGAAGCCCCATATGAGGTCTTTGAGGGCTTGGTTGGCGTACGATCCTTTGGAATAAATATAATCGGCGAGAATGCCTACTTGGGCGCGGCGATTGATGTTGCCCGAGAAGTCGCATTTGAGCCGCTCTTGAGCCGTTTCACGACCGCCCGAGGCATTATAGGATAGGAAAGTGACGGGTATGCGGCTGTTGTACCACTTCATAGAGGATACGTCGGGACGATAAGTGCGTGTACCTTGACTGAGAAAGAATGCATCGGTATTCGGTCGCTGCCACCATATCATATTGGTGCCTTGAGCGGCGAAATTGCCGGTGGTAACCCAGGCGTCAGATACGGCGGAGGGGATTGCTCGTCGGCTGTAATTCAGGTATAGCGTATCGATGTCGGCGTCTTGATGTATACCCAGAGGCATCAGGTCGGTCCATGCTGTGGGCGGCGGCACCACCGGGTCTTTGTGCTTGTGTGTGTCTGTGTCGTGGTCTTGTGCGTAGCTGCATAAAGCCGATGCGATGGACATGACGCAGCATATAAGCACTCCGGCTAAATGATGCGTGTGTATGCTGTGGCCGTGATGCGCACGAGTGGCGAGATGTATGTAGTTGTGTGTATGGTTCATTGGGAGGGTATGCCGTGGGCATATTTTGTTCTGCACTGCAAAGTTAGCGCTTTCTTGCGGATTATTCTTGCGAAAATCGGCAAAAAAGCGCGGCGGTGTAGTATGGGATACGGACTATAGATACTGACTATAGGCGCGGACTGTGTATGCTTCGGTCGTGCGATGTCTATGCAAGTTAGCTGCTTACTTGCGTGTCATTCGAAACCCTATGTAAATGTTGTCGTAATTGTCAAGTATGGATGCCACGGTGCTGAAGGATGTGTTGGATGCCACCTTGGGCAACTTTTTCAGGATGTTTATGAGCCGCGTGGCATCAAAGGTGATGTTGAGCTGATTGCCTGATTTGGTGGCCATAGCGTTGACGTGACCTATTGACACGGTACCGAGGATATTGAATTTGAAGACGAGCATGTTGTCTTTTGTTGATTTTTCGACGGTGCCTTTGAATGTGCCGTAGGAGGTCTTGATAGCGAAGTTGTGAGACTTGTCCACGGTGAGGGTGACATTGGTCATGCGCGTACGTTTGTAGTATGGCGCAAGTTTTTCTTCGATGGCGGTGGCAGCGGCGGCTCCGCCGATATTGGCCAAGGTGTTTTCGCCGCGGAAGGATATGCCCGGCGACTTGTATTTCCAAGTGCCTACGAGGTCGTCTACGGTGAAATTGGTGGTAGCTGTGGCATTGGCCACGGTTTGACCGATGTTGCTGATTATTTGCCCTAAATTGCCTTTATTGAAGATGTCTTTGAAGTCGGTGGCATGCGAGGCCGTGGCGGTCAGTGCCATAATTGCGACTATGAGAATGTTGTGAAGATGTTTGATCATTGTGCTTGATGTCTGATGTATTCTTTTTCCTCTTTATAAGTTGTTGATATGCAGGTTTGTGGTATGCCCGTTGTGTGTCGCGAGTTGTGGTTGTGCCGTTTTTGGAGGACATTGTGAGCGCCGTGTCTGTAATGCACATTGTGCCCGAAATATCGGCAGTCTGCTCGGGCAGCTTGTCTGTCGGCCTATTGTTGTTCGTGGATGCTCTTGCTTCGGTCTATCTGTGTATCTATGACTTGCCATACCGAGTTTTGTGACTTGTACTCGGGCACGAGAAGTTTCATCTGCATCACCACTTCATCTGAATTGCCTTCGATGGTTAGGGTACGCAGTTTCTCCAGTCGAGCGCATACGTCATCGTAGTCGTAGAGCCGCACTTTGGCTATCATAATTTTCTTATGATTGGTGGCGATTATTTGCTCGTGGTTGTTGAGTAATTCTTCGTAAAGTTTTTCGCCGGGACGCAGACCGGTCTCAATAATTTTGATGTCTTTGCCCGGGCGTAGTCCGGCGAGCGAAATCATACGTGTGGCCAAGTCGTAGATTTTGACCGGTTTGCCCATATCAAAGATGTATATTTCGCCGCCGGCGCCCATACATCCGGCTTCGAGTACCAGTGAGCAGGCTTCCGGAATGGTCATAAAGTAGCGTATGATGTCGTGATGCGTGACCGTGACGGGGCCGCCTTCGGCTATCTGTTTGCGGAACAAGGGAATGACCGAGCCGTTGGACCCTAAGACGTTGCCGAAGCGCGTGGTGATAAATCGCGTGTATGTATCGGTGGCCTCGTGGCGCAACTTGTTGGCCAAAGATTGAGTATATATCTCGGCTATGCGTTTGGAAGCGCCCATAATATTGGTGGGATTGACGGCCTTGTCTGTCGAAATCATTACGAAGCGGTCAACGCCGTATTTTACAGCTAAGTCTGCCAGGTTTTTTGTGCCGAAGACATTGGTGGTGATAGCTTCGGTGGGGTTGCATTCCATCATGGGCACATGCTTGTAGGCTGCGGCATGGTAGACGTAACGCGGCCTTAGGGAAGAGAAAATATGCTCCATGCGCGGACGATTAGCCACATCGGCGATGCACAATTCGATGTCCTGCTTGGGAAAATTATGGTTGATTTCCAGTTGCAGGTCGTGCATCGGTGTCTCGGCCTGGTCTACAAGCACCAATTTGGATGCGCCGAAGCGGCATAATTGTCTTACGATTTCGCTGCCTATCGAGCCTCCGGCGCCCGTGACCATGACCACTGCGCCGTGCATGTTTTGCTCTATCAGAGGATTATTGTTGATGATAGGTTCGCGTCCCAGCAGATCTTCGATTTTTATGTCTTGGACGTGGTGTGATATGTCCGGCATTTGGTTGTCGTTGACGCCGAATTCCTCGATTTGGTTTAGCATCAGCAGTTTGATGTTGTTGCTGAGAAATACATCGGCGCCGCCGCTGCGCATAAACTCGATTTGAGTGGCCAGGAACAGCAGAGTGTCGCATCCGCATTCATCGAATACTTGAGCTACGGTGTCGGGGTTGTAGTCTCGTATGGGTATTCCGCTGATGGTGGTGTTGATGTTGCTGTGGTTGAGGCTCAGCATCATTACCGGACGAAAGCGGCCTCCGGTCTCTGATTGGAGGGCTGCGGCTAATGCAAACGAATTGAGCGCCGAACCAAGGACAACGACACGTTTGCGATTGGCGTCCAAGGATGTCACGGCATCATATACGTATTTGACAAACAATCGCAGTACCATCATCAGAGCAAATGTGATGACTCCGATGACAAACACATTCCATATACCTATGAGATGTATGGATATGGAGCACCGGAAGATGATGTCAATGAAAACCAGAATGGCGCTTGACGAAACTACGGACAAAGCTATATGATATGCGTCCTCGATGGCGGATAGGCGTATGATGCTGCGGTATGGTTTTACTAAGCAGAAAACCAGGATGTATACGGCAACCACAATGCTTATGCGAGCAGGCTTGTCAAATATCCATCCGGGGAATCCCGAAGTCGGATCGCCATGGCCGAGAAGTATGGTGAGCAGGGCGCTGAACAATACTATAAGGACATCGCATGCCAAGACGACCCATTGGGGTAGGGGCGCCTTGAGGAAGTGCCTGATGATACGCCAATCGGCTATGTTGCTTATTATTCTTCTGCGCATGCGTGTATAGAATTCAGCACTTTAGGGTGAATGAGCGGTCACTATCGCAACCGTAGACTTAATGAATGGCCGGGGGGCGTGTGGCAAGAAGGCCTCCGTGGGCTTGTGGATGCAAAAGTAATAAATCTATTTAAATCCACCAACTAATAGAGTAAAAAAGCAATAAATACCGAAGTAAATGCAGCATTCAGAGCGATAATACGCAAACCGAATCACATCGGGTTCTTGGATGTATATGCGTCATGGATGAAAAATTAGACTATAAAAAGTGGTGGTGTGTCAAAAATGTAGAAGCAGTAGGGACGCAAGACATTGCGCCCGCGCAGGGCATATTATTACGCCTCCTCTTCTTACAATAAATCGCCATTTTGATACACCCACTATAACAAATGTCGGGAAGCTATTACCGACGGAAATTGATGATGTAAAGTCGGGATCAAGGGTGTAAAGCCTGAAACGTAGTCGAAAAAAAGCAGGATTTAGTGTGAAATCAAATGTTTTTTTGCTGAAAATCATTGCTGTTACAGAAAAAAGTTGTAACTTTGCACCGCTTGTCCGCTCGCGGACATATTAATCATTTCAATATTAACGTATTAACACTTTCTAAGAATGCACTTAAGTTCTGACGAAAAAGTAGAGATCTTCGAGAAGTACGGTAAGGGTAAGACTGATACCGGGTCTCCTGAGGCCCAGATAGCATTGTTCTCGGTTCGTATTGCTCATTTGACTAACCACCTTAAGTCAAATCACAAAGATCATACCACCGAACGCGCTCTTAAGATGCTGGTAGGTAAACGTCGTCGTCTGCTTGACTACCTCAAGCGCAAAGACATCACCCGCTACCGTGCCATCATCGCACAGAAAGAGCTTGGTATCCGCAAGTAAGGCAGCTGCGGCAAGTGCAGCCGCCTTCCGAGCTTAAAGACTACAACATGGGGCTGCATCGCCAAGCGATGCGGCCCTATGCCGTTTTTGCGGGGGAGAGAACATCTCGGTGTTTGTGGCCTTTAAGATCCTTAGGGCGTTTAATGACTTTAAGGACAGGTGTACAGCTCGGTCGATTCTATGAACTTAGCATTATTACAATTCTGAAATCCTGACGATTTATGATACTTGTTGCACCGGACAAATTCAAGGGTACTATGAGTGCCGAGACTGCAACGTGTTGCATTGCCTCGGCGTTGGCGTCTTACGGCTATAAAGTCATTGAATTTCCTATGGCGGACGGCGGTGAGGGCACGGCGGCTATACTTGCGCGTATGTATGATCTGCGCCCCGAGCCGGATGTGCCGGAATGTTATGTCAAGGCCGACGGCACCTTCGGCGCCATGGAGGCCGGCGTCCTCACTTACGGAGGTGCTCGATCGCGCGATGTCGTTATGGGCAAGGATTCGACGGAGCTTGGCGAGGCGTTAAGGTCGGTTCTGGACAAGTATCCGCAGCTGGATACGCTGTATCTTGGTATAGGCGGAACGGGTACGTGTGACGGCGGCGAGGGAATGTTGCGTGTGCTCAGCCAATGCGGGCTGGAAGCTCGTGCGAGGCAGTGTCTTGTCGGGTTGTGCGATGTGCGAGTGCCCTTGGTTGCTCCGGTGGGCAGTCCTTCGGCGCTGATGTTTGCGCCGCAGAAGGGCGCTCTGCCCGAGGACTTGCCGCTGCTGGCCGCGCGATTGCGTAAATGGCATGAGCAATGGCCCGGATGCAGTTCGGTATACGATGGCGCCGGCGGCGGCCTGGGTTTTGCCTTGGCTTCGGTGCTCGGCGCGCGTTGTGTCGATGGAGCTTCCTATCTTGCTGAGTCCATACGGTGGGAGGATATAGACCTTGTTGTATCCGGCGAAGGCCGCATAGACGAGCAGACAGGGCAGGGCAAGGTCGTGGACACGCTTCGTCGCCTTGCCGCCGCTCATGGTGTGCCCTTCCTTGCTTTTGGCGGCTGCGTAACTGTTGACGCACCGTGGGCTGTGGATTGCAGCGGTTATCCCGGCGATGCGCAAGATCGCCTGCGTGCCGCCGTGCAGGACAGCATCGGTCGTATTGCCCGGCTTGTCAAACATTAAGATTTGATAGTCTTTGTTCATTGTGATAGTGTTATCGTATAACAGAGCGAGCCGTGCGGGGATGACCCGGCACGGCTCGCTCTGTTTGGATGCTTGGTATGGTTATCTGAGGACGAGGCGGCGGACGGTGTCGCCGGCGGCGACGATGTAGAGGCCGGCGGAGGGGATGGTG
>CAKTOT010000083.1 GCA_934590135.1 uncultured Muribaculaceae bacterium | reverse complement strand
ACATTCAACGATGAAAACATGAACCGCCGCCGTTTTTTTCTGAAAGGAAACGGGCGATTGCGCCGAGTAGGCCAAAAACCGTCCAAATTGAGGCAAGGGTCGGTCGGCTGTTGCCTTTTCGGAGAAAAAACGCTATCTTTGCACCAAATATGCCCTTATGCGCCGAAACGGGCGTGCCGGGCCTTCATTCCAACGAATTATGACCGAAGACGACGATACCATCCGACCTAAGGAGACTGACGGTGTTTCCGATGCCGCAAATGCCGATGCCGCAAATGCCGGTGCCGGAGACGCTGCTATGGACGAAAATACTGATGCACAAGAAGATGCCGACGATATTGACGGCTCTGACAACGAAGACGCCGCCGAAAATGATGATACTGACGCCGAAGATGCCTCAAGCGGGAATATACGCGACTTGGACGACATCACCGCAGCATCTATCATCGAAGGCGACGCGCTGACACACCATTTGCGCGGCATGTACCGATGCTGGTTCCTCGAGTATGCCTCATACGTGATACTCGAGCGTGCCGTGCCGCATATCCAAGACGGCCTCAAGCCCGTGCAGCGCCGCATTCTCCATTCGATGAAGACCCTCGATGACGGCCGTTTCAATAAGGTGGCCAATATCGTCGGTAATACTATGCAATACCACCCGCACGGAGATGCGTCCATCAAGGATGCCCTTGTGCAATTGGGTCAAAAGGAATTGTTGGTAGAGACGCAAGGTAACTGGGGTAATATCCTCACCGGCGCCAGTGCTGCTGCCGGTCGATACATCGAAGCGCGTCTGTCACCCTTTGCGCTCGAGACGTTGTATGACGATAAGGTCACCGACTGGACGATGAGCTATGACGGCCGCAAGAAAGAGCCGGTGACCCTGCCCACCAAGTTCCCGCTGCTGCTGGCTCAGGGTGCCGAAGGCATTGCCGTGGGCTTGTCATCGCGTATTTTGCCGCACAACTTCAACGAAATCATTGATGCAGCTGTGGCGTACTTGCGTGGTGAGGACTTTGAGCTATATCCCGACTTCCCCACCGGCGGAATGCTCGATGTCAGCAAATACAACGACGGACGTCGCGGCGGACGCATACGCATACGCGCCAAAATCGAGAAGGTTGACAATAAAACCATAGCCATCACCGAGATACCATACGGCAAGACCACCGGCACGGTCATCGACTCGATACTCAGCGCCTTCGAAAAGGGCAAAATCAAGATACGCAAGGTTGAAGATCATACGGCCCAGGAGGCGCGCATATTGGTGTACCTGCAACCGGGCACATCGTCCGACAAGACCATAGATGCGCTTTATGCTTTCAGTTTCTGCGAAGTCAGCGTTTCGCCCAACTGCTGCGTCATCGAAGACCGCCATCCGCAGTTCCTCGGCGTCAGCGATGTGCTGCGTTACAGCGTCGACCATACACGCCAAATCCTGTTGCGCGAACTGCAAATCGAATTGGGCGAAGTCAATGAGGCCCTGTACTTTGCGTCGCTCGAAAAGTATTTTATCGAAAAACGCATATACAAAGACAAAGAATACGAGCAAGCTCCCGATCTGGACGCAGCCGTGGCGCATATCGACAAACGACTTGAACCGCTCAAAGCCAAGTTGATACGCGAGGTGACGCGTGACGACATCGTCAAGCTGTTGGAAATAAAGATGCGCCGTATCCTGCGCTTCAATGCCGATGAGGCCGACCGCCGTATCGCCAATTACCTTGACCGCATTAATCGCATCAACGACCGCATCGAACACCTCACGCAATACACCATCGAGTGGTTCGAACGTCTCAAAGAAAAATACGGCCACGCCTATCCGCGCCGTACCCAGCTGCGCAGTTTCGATACCATCGAGGCGGCCACCGTGGCCGAGGCCAACGAACGCCTGTACATCAACCGCAAGGAGGGCTTCATAGGCACGGCGCTGAAAAATGATGAATTTGTATGCAACTGCTCGTCTTTGGACGATGTCATCATATTCTATAAAGACGGACGTTACAAGGTGGTACGCGTAAGCGACAAACTGTCCGTAGGTAACAATATTCTATACCTTGCAGTGTTCAAGCGCAAGGACGAGCGCACCATCTACAACGTTATCTACCAAGACGGACGAGGCGGTGCCTATTATATGAAACGCTTTGCCGTCACGGGCCTGAAGCGCGACACCGAGTACAATCTTACCAAGGGCAAAGACGGCTCGCGTGTCGTATGGTTCAGCGCCAATCCAAACGGCGAGGCCGAAGTCGTGAAAGTCACCCTCAAACCGCGTCCGCGACTTAAGACACTGCAATTTGACGTCGATTTCAGCAAACTGGCCGTCAAAGGCCGTGCTTCCGGCGGCAATTTGGTGACCCGAAACGAGGTGCATCGCTTCTCGCTCAAAGAAAAAGGCACAAGCACCTTGGGCGGACGACAGGTATGGTTTGACCCCGATGTCCTACGTCTCAACTATGACGGACGCGGCCAATATCTCGGCGAGTTCCAGGGTACGGACCTTATACTGGTCATTATGAAAGACGGTGAATACTATACCGGCGACTTTAATGTCACCAACCACTACGAAGACAACATCTTACGTATCGAGAAATTCAACAGCCATAAAGTGTGGACGGCGATACTCAACGATGCCGATCAGGGCTATCCCTACCTCAAGCGCTTCACATTCGAGGCCTCGACGCGTCGACAGCGCTTTGTAGGCACGGACGGCAAGTCGCAATTGATAGCGCTGAGCGACCACTTGGGCGCCCGTTTCCGCATCACCTTCGGCGCTCCGGATGACTTCCGCGATCCCGTGGAAGTGGATGCGCCCGATTTTATAGGCGTCAAGTCCTTCAAGGCACGCGGCAAACGCCTGACAACGTGGAATGTGGCGTCTGTAGACGAACTCGAACCGCGTGAGATGCCCGAAGAAAACTACGACGACACGCCCGAGGAAGAGGAAACCCTCGAAACCGAAATCGAGCCCGAACGTAGCGATGACGAAATCAGAGACGAAATCAATGGTCAGCAGCGTATGTTCTAAACTCCTGATTGTCGTTGCGGCACTATGCGCGATACCTGTGGCGGCAATGAGTCCCGAACTTTCGGCCGCAGCGACCACAGCCGATACAGTGTTCGCCGAGCATGCCGTGGTGAGGCCGGTGACTTCGGCTTATGGCATCGAGGCGGGTAGCGCACACTTGGCAGATACCTATCTGACGCCGCTGCATTACGACGGATGGCACAGCGCCGTATCGTATAGCCGTACGCAGGCTATGGGCTTTGACCCGGAGCGGTGGAGTATGCGCCTGGCTCTCGGCGTCGCCGTTGACCATACGCAGAATCCGGCACGCAACGCCACGATGTGGAATCTCGATTTCGAGGCATCGTGGGCAATGACGCGGCGCTTCCGTGTCACGGATGTCGTAAGTGCCGGCATCGGCGGCTATACGGCGCTCAATGTCGGAGCCTTGTATCTCGGACGCAACGGCAATAATCCCGCGTCGGCCAAGGGTGCATGGACTGTAGGCGTCAGAGCAGCAGCTACTTACGCTATGCGTATAAGACGCCTGCCAATTACGTGGGGCGTCGAGACCGCTATACCCATGACCGGGGTGTTCTTCACGCCACAATACGGCCAATTATACTACGAAATATACCTCGGCGACCGCCGCGGACTGGCACATGCGGCTTGGCCAGGCAACTATCGCCGCATAGACACACGTGCATGGGCCGACATGCATTTCGGCGGCACGACATTGCGTCTGGGCTATCACTTTGACCTACGTTCGACACGCGCCAACGACATCACGTCGCGTAGCGTCACTCACGCCTTCAGCGTTGCCGTAGTCACCCGCTGGCTGTCCATGCCTATGACTGCGACGGCTGTGCCGGCGGATGCACGCATCATTGCCGCAAGCTACTGAGGTACATTAGATAATATAAATACTGCATACAAACATTACCAACCCGAGAGCGTACACTTATTCGAACGATATGAACGCCATCCGCTCAAAGATACATACTGCATATTATGCGCTGATTTGTGCATTCTTTTGTCTCGGCTTCACTGCCTGTCACAGCATTGAGGACGAAGACAATACAATAATGGGCAACTTTGACGCGTTGTGGGATATTTTGGACAAACATTACTGCTTCTTCGAACAAAAGGGGATAGACTGGGACGACGTGTATCGCCGCTATCGTCCGCAGGCCAAGGCGTGCCGTACGGCGCAGCAACTTTTCGATGTATGCGCTCGGATGCTGGACGAGTTGCGTGACGGCCACGTCAATCTATCGGCTTCGTTCAACACCTCGTATTATCGTAAATGGTGGAGCGACTATCCGCAGAATTATGACGAGCGTCTCGTCACTGAACATTACCTGAACTTTGATTACCGTCAGGCCGGCGCCCTGACCTACGCCATGCTGCCTCAGCGTATAGGGTATATCTCGTATCGCAGTTTCAGCAGTCCCGTCGGCGAGGGCAATCTTGACGCCGTACTGTCGTACTTCGAGTTAGCACAGGGACTTATCATAGATGTGCGCGACAACGGCGGCGGCAATATGACCAATGTCGAGACCATTGTACGCCGCTTCATCACGGGACGTACCCTCGCCGGATACACCGTGCACAAGAACGGGCCGGGACACGGCGACTTTGCCGAGCCTTACGCCTACTATTATGATGCCGCCGATGCCGGACGCGTACGCTGGCTCAAACCCGTTGTGGTGCTGTGCAACCGCTCGACCTTCAGCGCAGCCAACAACTTCGTGTCCGTGATGCGCCTATTGCCTACGGTCTCCGTTGTCGGGGCTACCACCGGCGGCGGTAGCGGAATGCCGATGTCGTCCGAACTGCCGTGCGGATGGAGCATACGCTTCTCGGCCTGCTCGTTCCTTGACGCGCAGGGCAATAGCACCGAAGACGGCGTCAATCCAACGGAAGGCTGTGCAGTTGACCTTGACCCGGCGCAAGCCGCTATGGGTCATGACACGATGCTCGACAAAGCCATAGCCGTCATCCAATCCAAATAGCCGAATAACAGCGTACGAAGACTATGGCCGTAACAGCTATTACAGCTATTGCGGCCATTATAGTTAACAGTTATAATAGGCGTTAAAGTGCCGATACAGCGGCTTTTGTTTGTCGAAAATACTATAACCTTTGTCAGTCGAAGATGCTATTCTTGATATGGGGAGCGAGTAAATCGCGGTGGTGGCGCGCCTCGGACGATGCGAGGTATTCGCGCAGACAAGACACGTGTCGATGCCCGTGCATATCCGTGCCCAGAAAATCCACCATTCCGGCCTTGGCCAGCGCCTCGGCCATTTTCTTCTCCTGCTTGCCGTAGTATCCGGCCAGTGACAGCATATTGACTTGGAACAGAAGGTTGCGGTGAAGCTCTTCGTAGCGATTGCCGCGTGCGTGATAATATAAGTAGCGCTCGGGATGCGCAAGTATGGGCTTGTAGCCGCGCACCTGCAAGTCAAATACCAATTGCTCGATGTTCCACGGCTCTTGGATAAAAGAATTCTCGATGAGCAGGTAATTGTCCGGGAAGGGCATAAGTATGCCTTGCTCGATATGTCGTTGCAGCAATTCGTCGATACGGTATTCGGCCGAATGGTCGATGCGTACATCCACGCCGTCACGTACCAGAACATCCTTGAGGGCCTGAATAGGTCCGGCCAGAGTCTGTGGATTGTTCTCAAATGTGGATTGCGTGACATGCGGCGTCGCGATGATATGGCGGATGCCCATATCGTATAATGCCGACACCAATTCGGATGAAGTATCCGCGTCCGGCGAGCCGTCATCCACTCCGGGGACTACATGACAGTGTATATCTGTTGAAAACCAAAGACTTATGGGTTCTGATGTCTTTTTGAAAATATTAAACATTTTCGAAAGGGTGTTATTGGACTGCAAAAATAGTCATTTTTCGCGAAAATATTTAGGGAAAAATTTCTGCATATCAAATATTTTCTGTTAACTTTGCGGTGTCGGGAGGACAAAGTGTCTTGACCGGGCGTTATCCACAGGGTAATCAAGCGCCGCGATATGGCAAAACGTCACCTCGATAGCATCACAGATAATGACATACATTATCCAATACCATATTACCCTCACAAAAACCACTGACCATAAATTATGGAAAAGCGTAAACTGAAAATCCGCGACCTTACACTCCGCGACGGCCAACAATCATTGTTCGCCACCCGACTGAGCCAGTCCGAAATTGACAAACTGTTGCCGTTGTACGAGAATGCCGGCTTCTACATCATGGAAGTATGGGGCGGCGCCGTACCCGACTCGGTGATGCGCTATCTTGACGAATCTCCCTGGGATCGTCTGCGCTCCGTTTCTAAAGTTATGAAAGGCAAGTCAATGTTGTCGGCCCTGTCTCGCGGTCGCAACCTTTTTGGCTATGTGCCTTATCCGGACTATGTGCTCGAAGGCTTCTACAAAGAGGCTATCACCAACGGTCTGAACGTTATGCGTATCTTTGATGCGCTCAACGACATCGACAACGTCAAGGAGTCCATCCGCATGATCAACGCCCTGGGCGGCGTGCCCGACGGTGCCGTATGCTACACCGTAGACCCCAAGGAGGAAGCTCCTCAGGCCGAAGCTCCCAAGGGCTTCTTCGCCAAACTCTTCGGCAAGAAAGCTCCTGCAGCTCCCGCTCCCAAGAAGATCTTCACCGACGAATACTTCGTTGAGAAAGCCAAGGCTATGGAAGCCCTCGGCGCCAAGATAATCACCCTCAAGGATATGGCCGGCCTCGTAACGCCCTCGCGTGCAGCCTCCATCATCTCCAAACTCAAAGCCAATGTCAAGGTCGACATCGACTTCCACACACACTGCACCCCCGGCTACGGCCTCGCATCCTGCATCATGGCCATACTCCACGGCGTAGACATCCTCGATACCAACATCTGGTGGTTCGGCGGCGGTAGCGCTGCTCCGGCCATCGAATTGGTTTACCTCTTCGCCGATAAACTCGGCGTCGAACTGGACGTGGATATGAAGGCCGTCGGCGAAATCCGCAAAGCACTGCGCGGTGCACGTCAGAGCCTCGCCGCTTACGACCTGAACAAGGACAACTTCCCCCGCGAATTCGATCCCCTCACCGACAAGGTTCCCGCCGAAGTCGAGGCGCAAATCGATGCCGCTGTCGCAGCTGCCAAGGCAGGCAACGAAGAAGCGCTGCTCGACGCATGCCACGCTATCGAGAAATATTTCGGCTTCCCCAAACCCAACGAATTGGTGAAGAATGCCGAAGTCCCCGGCGGTATGTACTCCAATATGGTGGCTCAGCTGAAGTCCCTCAAGGCCGAAGACGTCCTCGAAGACGCTATGCGCCTGATACCTATGGTACGCCGCGACGCCGGTCTGGTGCCCCTGGTTACACCTACCAGCCAGATTGTAGGCAGCCAAGCCGTGATGGTGGCCATCGACCGCCGCAAGGGCAATCCCGACTATACCACCAAGTCCAACCAGTTTATCTCGCTGGTTAAGGGCGAATACGGCCACACCCCCGTGCCCGTAGATCCCGCCTTCCGCGAAAAAATCACCGGCGATGCCACCGAGCACGCATACGATACCTCCAACTACAAGAAACCGGAGAACCCCGCATTGGCAGACTGTGGCGGCGCCAAGCTGGCCTCGAACACCGAGGAAGAACTGCTGCTCGAACTGCTGCCCAACGTGGCTATGCCGTTCCTGAAGAAACGTCGCGCTGCCGAATACGCTGCCGCTAAGGCTGCTGCCGCTCCCGCCGCCGCTGCCGAAGCTGCTGCCGCTCCCGCTGCTGCCGATGAGCCCATCACCGGTCCCGTAATCAAGGCTCCCATGCCCGGACGCATCATCAGCGTTGACGTGGCCGCCGGCGACAAGGTGACCAAGGGCAAGACCCTCCTGGTATACGAGGCCATGAAGATGGAGAACGACGTTACCGCCGACCGCGACTGCACCGTTAAGCGCGTGTTTGTAGCTCCCGGCGACCAAATCGGCAACGATACCGTCCTCATCGAATTCGCTGACTGATACGTCAATTCACGGCCTCCGGCCGTCATGTAAAGCGAGGGGCAGCCACCGCGGCTGTCCCTCGCTTTATGTGTATAAACGCAGATGAATCGAATTAGTCTGTTGTCATCGTTGGGCGTTTCGCTGAATTGGGCTGAATACCATAATGCGTTGATTCAACTGCTTCAATAATTTAATGTAAGCAATTGTGTATTTGATATCCGCTTTAATAGCTTAATAGCGAACGTCCACACCGGTATCGACTCCACCGTTATAGAGTGTGCGTTTAGCGCTATTGTAACCCTTACCAAAGCTTGTACGGTAAACAATATTTAGTTCGACAAGGTTGGCGAAATCCTTGATATAGAACATACTTGAAATCGGACGAACCAACGAGGGCGTGCGTGTCTCTTGATAGAAGCCCTTACGTGTGAACATATTGGTGAGTTGCAGACCGAACGAGAAGTTGCGCCAACGATATTTTGCTCCAAAATAATCGGAACGAATTTCCCGACAGAAAGTGCGTCCGTCAAGACTGTAACCTGGTGCTATAGCGTAGTTGGCGAAAATGGTCCAGTTGCCGAAGTATGCGTTTGCGCTGATGCTTGCCTTCACTTTATGAAGTGTATTATACTCGTTGATATCCGAGATTACAAAACGATCCCAGCCGATTGTTGCAGAAAGGGTCAAGTGCCCGAATAGATTTTGGTATGACAAGTCAAGCTGTGTACTAATATTGTCCGTATAATTGCCATTTTCCACCTTATTGATAAACATCTGATAGTACTTATTTGTCGGGTCAGCCTCGTAATACCATACAGAGTTGATGGGATTGGATGTGCGGCTGTAGCTACCCCAAGCAGTTGCATAGAAGTCCCCGGTATTATAGCGTATGTATATTCGGTTACGTTGATAGATGCTTGGCTTTATATTGATATTGCCCATTTGTAGAGAAATGTCATCTATGGTGTGTGCCTCATCGTTCATAACGGCGAGTGATGGCATTTCAGGACTGTACATGTAAAGGTAGTTGAGACTCCAGTGTTTATTGACCCGATAATTGAGCGTTGCTAAAGCCTTAAATTTTAGATAGCTGTCATTGCCGGAGTTGCCGTCATTATTGTAATACTTTCCTCCGACGCCAAGCGTATATCCTATTTTCTTGATGTTGCCGGCAATATTGCCATAAAAATATATGTTATCCCGCGTCAGACGGTCAACCTCGGAGGCTGCCCCGTTTTCCGAATACTTATTGGACGTATAGTTGTGCTGGTAATTAATCCCGTAAGAGGTCGAGACGTTGTCAAGAGAGAGTGTGTAGAATGCTTCGATGGCAGTAGCCCAGCTGGAATTGTCTGTATAATTGGTCTGATTAAAGGTGGTTCCATCGTTATATGAATAATGCATACCACGATTGTAGTCGCCGTTAGATATAGTACCTGATGCGTTCAATTCAAGTGTTTGCGTTTTGCTTAGACTCTTGCGAAAGTATAGATCCATTGATGAAGATGTTGCCTTTGTCTTGTTCGGGTTATACTTGTCGTATTGCGATGTTTGTTCGCCTTCAGTCTCGTGTATACTATTGTAATTATGGTTCTTGACATCTTTTGAATTGAATTTAAGACGTGCCATGAACATTGTACCGGGATTATGCATATATGTGTAGCCTAAGGCAACGTTATTGCTGAAATCTCTGGACGAAGACGGAAGTCCTATATTTTGACGGAAGATGGTGCTTTCGCGACCGATATATTCTTCGGAGGTGACGGTGTATTGCTTGGTGCTTTTACGCCAGATATTGCCGAGGTCAAGCGACCACTCGGATTTCTTATAATAATATGTACCGGAAACATTTGTGTTTGAACGTAATGTCGTCAAGGCATTATCCGATTGTACCATAAGAGATCCTCCCTCGTCTCTTGGCTTCAAGACAAAGTTGATGACGCCGGCTGCGCTACGGTCGGCATATCGTATGTCCGGAGTGTTGCGGTACTCGATACGTAGTATGTCGTGGTGATTGAGGGTCCGGATTTTTGAGAAGCTTTCCTCCTTGCCGTTAATCTGAAATATGACACCGCCACCGTCAATGGTTACGCGTTGCAATGATTCGTTGACTTGCAATCCGGGCATTTTGACTTTCATCTCGCTTAGTAACCCTACTGATTCGGATGCACGGTCTATTTCGGCGGAAGTTGGCAGTATGATATATCTGTCTGCTTTTTGATTGACGCGGGTGCCGGTGACGACAAGTTCGTTGAGCTGTGTAAACTGCGGTGTCATCACAATTTCACCCATATCGGTATCTTCGGATGATAGTTCAATCGAGATATTCAGAGACTCGTATCCATTGTATACCAAGGTTAGTGTGACGTCTTGTTCGGCTACGTTTCGAAGCATAAACCAACCGTTGCCGTTGGTCTCGGCATGGTTGCCGGAAATCGTGTCCCCTAATAATGAAACATATACGCCGACAAGTGGCTCTTTGTCTTTCTCGTCAATAATGACTCCGGAAATTGTACGGGCAAATGATGTTATGAAAGAGAAGATTAGAATGCCGGCAAGTATAAGTCGCATAATGTTTTGTGCTTTGAGGTTTTTATAGGGTATATCTACGTGTTGTGCTACTAATAGCATTTACATATGCAAAGTTAAAAAAACTGATAGTTGGGCTTACATTTTAGATAAATATTAAATAAAAAATAGAGTCTAACTCGGGTTAAATCACGGTACATTACGAGTAATAGCCTTGG
>CAKTOT010000082.1 GCA_934590135.1 uncultured Muribaculaceae bacterium | reverse complement strand
TGACATCACCGATGATATCGTCAACCACATGAAACGCGCACACAACGTCAAAGTGGGCGAACGTACAGCCGAAGAAATCAAGAAAAACGTCGGCTCGGCACTCGTCGAACTGGACAATCCGCCGGAGGACTTCATCGTACACGGCCCTCACGGGATGACGTCCATGCCTATGGAAGTGCCCGTATCCTATCAGGAAATATGCCACTGCATCGAAAAGTCCATCTCGAAAATCGAGACGGCCATATTGGCGGCTCTGGAAAACACCCCGCCCGAGCTATACGCCGACATCGTACGCAACGGCATCTACCTGGCCGGTGGCGGCGCACTGCTTCGCGGTCTTGACAAACGCCTTTCAGACAAAATCGGCATACAATTCCACGTGGCCGAAGACCCGCTGTTAGCAGTAGCTCGCGGTACGGGCATAGCTCTCAAAAACTACGACAAATTCTCGTTCCTAATCCGCTGACGCCCGCAAGGACACAAAATATAATAAGGAGTATGCACGCCTCGGCGTGTCCACTCCCCAACACATCCTTTCGAACCACGCGGCACTCATACACAAGTGCGCCAATTAATATCATTTCTCATACGCAACAGTCGCTGGCTGCTCTTCATCATCTATGTGGTGTTGAGCTGCCTGCTATTGTTCAATACCAATCCCTACCAGCATAGTCTGTGGTTGACTTCTGCCGGGACGCTATCCTCGTCAGTATACGAAGCCGGCAACAGCATATCTTCGTACTTTGACCTGCGCCAAGCTAACGAAGAACTCAACCGCCGCAACGCACGCCTACAAGAAGACCTGCTGGCAATGCAACGGCGCAATCAGATGCTGTCCGAAATGGTCATGGCCGATACGATACAGCTGCCCGATTCGCTGGCCGGATACCACTTTGTAGTGGCGCACGTGATCTCCAACAGTATTATTCACCTACACAACTACATCACCATCAACCGCGGCGCCGCCGACGGCATACGCGAAGAAATGGGCGTCATTGACCAAAACGGTGTAGTAGGTGTGGTAAACGTGGTGGGACCGCACAGCGCACGAATAATATCATTGCTCAATCCCAACTTCCGCTTGTCATGCAAGATTAAGCACAACGAAAGCTTCGGCTCGCTGGTATGGGATGGCAACGACCCCGCTTACGCACTACTCGAGGAGCTACCTCGGCATACTGTATTCCACGCCGGCGACACCGTGGTCACCAGCGGATATTCGGCCGTATTCCCTCCCGGCATCCCCGTGGGCATAGTAGCTGACGACAAAGTTCCGCACAACGAAAACTTTTTCACACTACGCATCCGACTACTGTGCGACTTCGCTCGTCTGGGCAATGTTCAGGTCGTACTCAACGACTACGCCTCCGAAGTCAAGCAACTCGAAAAAGCTGACACCCCCGAAGAATAATCATACGGCACCTCGGCACAAAATTAAAGCGTACAAAACAACCCGATATAACAACACATACACGGCAAAGCATAGACATCGAAAAAGCAGCCACGCCACACGGTACACCATCCCGAGAAATTAGACAATGATACGCATAGCCATTCAATTCATACTCCTGGTACTGACCCAATCGTTGATATTCAACAACCTGATTATCGGCGGATGCGCTATGGCCTGCGTATTTATATACTCCATTATCGCACTACCGGTGACGCTCAATGACAACCTACGGCTCACCATCGGCTTCATGCTGGGATTGGCGGTAGACATTTTTGCCAACACTCAGGGCCTCAATGCACTATGCTGCACCATAACCGTCACACTCCAACGACCTGTCTTTCATCTGTACGTCAATCGAGAGGAAGACCTTGCCGGCGCCGTACCATCGTCACGCAGTATGGGACACACAGCGTTTCTCAAATATGCCGTCACCATGACGCTGATATACTGCGCGTTGGTACACACCATCGAATCATTCAGCTTCTTCAACTTCGGACGCTTGATGCTGCGCATATCCACAGGCACAGCCTACACATTCATTGTTATATTTGCCATAGACAGCATCCTGTCCCACCGACGCGAGTCAAAATTGTAAAGAAGTCCCTAACACCACACCCTTGCCGTCGTGAGAAAAAACTACGATTACGCCAAACGCCGCTATATCATAGGGGGATTCGTGGTCCTGATAGCAATCATATATGCTTTCAGGCTCTTCGACTTGCAAATCAACGACAGCCGCTACAAAGCATCAGCCGACACCAACGCCTTTCTGCGTAAGACGGTATACCCCTCTCGCGGTCTAATCTACGACCGTAACGGACAATTAGTAGTGTTCAATCAACCGGCCTATGATGTGATGCTGGTGCCGCGAGACGTCACAACATTTGACACCATAGACTTTTGCAATACACTTGACATCACCATCGAAACCCTACGCAAGCGCTTCGAGGATATGCGCGATCGGCACCTCAATCCGGGATACTCTTCCTACACCCCCCAAGTGCTAATGACGCATCTGTCCGCCCAAGACTACGGACGTCTGCAAGAAAAACTATATAAATTTCCCGGCATATTCATCCAAAAGCGTATCTTGCGCCAGTACAACACCGTAAGTGCAGCCAATATCTTGGGCAATATACGCGAAGTCAATGCGCAGGATATTGCCGATGACCCGTACTATGCAGCCGGAGACTATACCGGAGACCTCGGCGTTGAGCGCAGCTACGAACGATATCTACGCGGCAATAAAGGCGTGGAAATACTGATACGCGATGCGCACGGACGCATCCAAGGCAAGTATGACGGCGGAGCACATGACGTCGCCCCCGTCTCGGGTCACGACCTGACACTGAGCATCGACATCCAATTGCAACAATATGCCGAGTCATTGATGGTAGGCAAGCGCGGTGCTGTCGTTGCCATCGAGCCCGAGACCGGCGAAATACTATGTATGGTGTCCACACCTACATACGATCCCTCTTTATTGGTCGGACGTAATCGCGGCACCAATTACAAGGCCCTCACGCGCGACCCGTCACACCCATTGTTTGATCGCGCACTGATGACATCCTACCCTCCCGGCTCGACATTCAAGCCGACTCAAGGCCTCATATTACTCCAAGAAGGCATTATCACCACCGGCACATTATACCCCTGTCATCACGGATATGTCAGCGGAAGACTTCGCGTCGGATGTCACAGCCACGCAAGTCCTTTGGCGCTGAAGCCGGCTCTGCAGACTTCGTGCAACGCCTTCTTCTGCTATGGCTTCAAGGCTATGATTGACCGCCGCAGCAAATACGGAAACGCGGCAAATGCTTTTGAAGTATGGAAAAAACACCTCGTAAGCATGGGCTACGGATACCGTCTCGGCGTTGATCTCCCGGGCGAAAGCCGCGGATTCATTCCCAACGATCGTTTCTATAACAAAATTTACGGCAAAGGACACTGGAGCGCCAATACCATCATCTCAGTATCCATCGGTCAGGGCGAAATCGGCGCCACTCCCATACAAATTGCCAATCTCTGCGCCACTATCGCCAACCGCGGATGGTTCATAACGCCGCACGTGGTCAAAGCCATAAGCGATACGGTCATGGATAAAGAACTGCTGCGCGTGCGTCGTCCCACCATCGAGCCTCGATATTACCGCGATGTAGCCGAAGGTATGCGTATGGCCGTCACCGGAGGCACATGCCGTCGCGGAGCCATTCCCGGCATCGAAATGGCAGGAAAAACCGGCACGGCACAAAACCCACATGGCAAAGACCATAGTGCCTTCATCGGCTTTGCCCCCTATGACCATCCCAAAATTGCGGTATGCGTATACGTCGAAAATGCGGGATTCGGCGCCACTTTCGGCGTTCCCATCGGCAGTCTCGTCATCGAAAAATACCTTACCGGTACAATATCACCGACACGCAAGCACCTTGAAACAAGTATGCTAACATCTTCGCTGCATTATGTTGACAAGAAGAAATGAATCGGACACGGTGCTGCGCACCATTGATTGGCCTACCGTTATCATATACCTGATAATGGTACTGGCCGGCGTCATCAGCATATATGCCGCCAGCTACGACTATGATGACGCAGCCATACTGTCCTTTGACGAATTCTCGGGCAAGCAAGCCTTATGGATAGGCCTTGGACTGTGCATCGGCGGCATTATCATGCTCATAGAAGTGCGTATGTTCGAGACGTATGCATACCCTATATACGTACTGACACTATTACTGCTACTGGTCACGCCTTTCTTGGCGCCGGACATCAAGGGTTCGCGGTCGTGGCTTGTCCTTGGCCCTATGAGCCTACAACCGGCCGAGTTTGCCAAATTTGCCACGGCTTTGGCCTTGGCCAAGCTCTTCAGCGGGTACAATTTTCTGCTCAACGCTAAGATAAGCAACTATGTGCGCGCCATCGCCATTATCATATTGCCGGTGTTCCTGATATTAGCCCAAAAAGAAACCGGATCGGCTCTAACCTTTATGGCACTTTTCTTTGTATTGTACCGCGAAGGCATGAGCGGCATCATTCTCTTCGCAGCAGCTATGGCCGTGATAATCTTTGTGGTCGCAGTCAAATTCACCGAAGGAACAATCCTCGGTATTGCCACCGGACAATTTTGGATTTTGGTATTGGTGGCTATTGCCCTTGCGGTGATGATGTTTATATACTGTCGCCGTTGGGAAGTGGCACGTAACGTTCTTCTGTGGCTTGGCGGCTATGGTATCATCCTATGGCTTTTGTCTACTTTTACCGACATACCCTTGCCCGGCATGGCCTTGATGCTGATTATGCTGGCCGTACCTTGCATTTATCTGGCGATTATGTCCATACGCGGAGGAGTACGCTCGCGCAAATTGCTGATACCCGTGGCAGCCGTCATCACTTCAATATGCTTTATGTTCAGCGTGCACGCCGCCTTCAACCAATTGCAACCTCACCAGCAGCTGCGTATCAAGGTGGTACTCGGCATCGAGGAGGACCTGCGCGGCGCCGGATACAACGTCAACCAGTCAAAGATTGCCATCGGTAGCGGCGGATTTGCCGGCAAAGGATTTTTGGAAGGCACGCAGACCAAGTTGAAATATGTTCCCGAACAGCATACCGACTTCATATTCTGCACCATAGGCGAGGAAGAAGGATTCTGGGGTACAATGCTTGTGATGGCGCTGTTTGTGGCGTTGATATTGCGCGTATTGTCCATAGCCGAACGCCAGCCCACCACATTCGGACGTGTCTACGGATATTGCGTAGCCTCGTATCTCATCTTCCATTTCTGCATCAATATCGGAATGGTAATCGGGCTGTGTCCCGTCATAGGCATACCGCTGCCGTTTTTCAGCTATGGCGGATCATCGCTCTGGGGCTTCACAATACTACTATTTATCCTGCTACGTATTGATGCCGGCCGTCGCGAAGTCCTGTCTTATTGACGCCTATTACGTATCGTAAGTCCAGAATATTGAGATCACAGTCGCGAATAACGCCCATATGCGGCATACATTGGCGTACCCGAGCAAAAAGTCGTAGCCATCAAGCCAAACAAGCATATATAGGCCACGTCTTTTAGCCATTTTTTTTGTAAATTTGCGCTATGATACCTACTCCAATTCTCCGACATACCATTGTGGCTTGTGCGCTTGCTGCAACGATGCCATCGTTGGCCGCCCCCATAGACATACACTACGGCGTCGCAGCCAATATGCAAACGTCATCCGGCGGCGTCGCTCCATACATGATAGCATCCTGGAACTACGGACGCACCTCGGCAAAAAATGCCGCCAACGTCGATGTACGGGCACACAAGAATCTTGACTTCTCGCGCCGCTTTGATTGGGCTGCCGGAGTGGAAGTACTGGCCGGATATTCACACAAGCAGTCCTATGACCGCTACGATGCTACTGCAAACACCTGGTACACGCACCGCAACGGTGCCGCCGCCGCTTGGCTTCAACAATTGTACGCATCCGTCAAATATCGCGGCGTATTTCTCTCCGCCGGAATGCAAGAGCAGTACAGTATCCTGGTTGACAACGCATTATCATCCGGAGATCTGGTACAAAGCACCAATGCTCGACCAATACCGCAGGTGCGAGCCGGATTTGTCGATTACCAAGACATCCCGTTCACAAAAGGATGGGTGCAAATCGAGGGACAAATTACATACGGCAAATTTGCCCAAAACGACTGGCTACGTGCCCAATACAATATGTGGAACGACCATCTGACCACCGGCGAATTGTACACATACAAGCGCGTATATTTCCGCACCAAGCCATCCAAGCCATTATCCGTAACTATAGGCGCCCAATGTGCGGGACACTTTGGCGGCGTCACACGCTTTTACCGCGAGGGCAAGATTGTTTCCGAAGTCGAGAATCGTTCCGATGCCAAAGCATTCTGGGAAATGCTTGTCCCCGGACGTGGCAATGGCGATGGATGGGTTGAAGGCAGCAGCCTCGGATCATGGGATTTCAATGCCCGATACAGATTTGCCGATGGCCGAGAACTATCCGGTTATTTTCAATGGCTGTGGGAGGACGGATCGTCTATGGCCAAGCGCAACAAATGGGACGGCCTGTGGGGCATCCGCTGGCACAATACACAAGGCAAATGGCTACATACAGCCGTGGTCGAATATATAGATATGCGCGATCAAAGCGGCCCTATGCACTGGGCGCCGAACGATCGTCCCGGAACTACTATCACTAACGAGGCCTCGGGCGCCGATGACTATTACAATAACTCTTCCTTCAATGCCCACCACAATTACGGCATGGCCATAGGCACACCCTTCACCATATCCCCATTATACAACCGCGATGGCTACCCACAATTTCTGCACACACGCACCAGCGGATTCCATGCAGCGGCAGCCGGTAGCATCGCTTCGTCGCCCTTGGACTGGAACATCAAGCTGTCGTGGGCACAGGCTCGCGGTAACGGACGATTATCCACACCGAAACAGCTTCATAACACCTCGGCAATGGTACGTCTGGACTGGGACGCATCCAAAGTATGTCCGGGCCTGAGCGTCACCGCCACCGCCGCCTTTGATACAGGTAATCTGCGCGGCGACAATTTCGGTGCACTTGTCACAATTGCTTACCGCGGCTTGCTTTCCATCAAATAACACGTATATACTATGGCATATAGACATACAAGCGCCGCACTACTCGCGGCCATCGCATTGCTCCTGGCCACTTTCGCCACCGGATGCGTCACCAATAACGGTGATATCGGCAATCTATACGGCCTTTGGAAGCTTGAAAAGTTGGTAGTGGACGACAAGGACGTTGCTCAACCCGAAGCAGACGGCAGTTACACCACCTGGCTGTTCCAAAACGACATCATCGAAATAGTACACACCACACCTCGGCACGACATGATTGCACGCAACGGCACATGGGCTCGTCCTTCTGACAAGGTAATGACTTTTGACTTCACACACGGAGACGATACTTACGCCCCGGGTACAGACCTCTATCGCGCCCCGGAGTGGATCTCGTTTCCCGAAGGCAAAAGCACTTTCGATGTAATCACCGATGACGGCAAACGGCTGATACTGCAATACGCCGAAGCCGGACGGACGGTACGATACACCCTCGTCAAATACTGGTAAAGACTAAGGCACTTCGCCTTAAAATGCCGTATTACGCCGCACAACAGAACAAGCAGAAAGACATACAACCGAGAAAGATATACAACTATATGATAAATAAAGATAAAACCATATTGGTCACCGGAGCCGACGGATTTATAGGCTCACATTTGGTCGAACTGCTGCTGGCACACGGATACCGCGTGCGCGCGCTTTCACAGTACAACAGTTTCAATTACTGGGGATGGCTTGAGGATATAGCACACAACGACCGCCTCGAAATTGTTTGCGGCGATGTACGCGACCCCAACTACTGCCGCGAGATCACACGCGACTGCGGCACAGTGTTTCACCTGGCCGCCCTTATCGCCATCCCATACAGCTATGTAGCGCCCGACAGCTACGTCGACACCAACATCCGCGGCACGCTCAATATGTGTCAAGCGGCGCGCGATGCTCAGTGCGACCGCATCATAGTCACTTCCACCAGCGAAGTCTATGGAACAGCGCAATACGTTCCCATAGACGAGAAGCATCCGCGACAGCCACAGTCACCATATTCCGCGACAAAGATAGGCGCCGATGCCATTGCCACAAGTTTCTACAATGCGTTCGGGTTGCCCGTAGTCATAGCTCGACCATTCAACACCTACGGACCACGCCAAAGCGCTCGCGCCATCATACCTACCATCATAGGACAGATTGCCTCGGGCAAACGCCAAATCACCGTGGGCGATCTGACTCCTACACGTGATTTCAATTTTGTAGGCGACACGGTGCGCGGATTTCTGGCTTTAGCTCAGGCCGAGGACATCGAAGGACGGGATATCAACATCGCTTCCGGCTCGGAAATTTCCATGCGTCAAACGCTTGAAACCATAGCATCGCTAATGAACGCCGATGTGACTTTTGTCACCGATCCGGCACGTCTGCGCCCGGCAAACAGCGAAGTCTTCCGCCTTTGCGGCGACAATACGCTGATAACCTCACTCACCGATTGGCGTCCGCGCATGTCGCTCGAAGACGGACTTCGTGTCACCATCGACTGGTTTGTGCGCCCGGAGAACCTGGCCAAATACAAGACTGATATTTACAACCGATGAACGAAAATAACGGCATAACGGATGATTCCAAGATAATCCTTATCGGCGCCGGCGGCCATGCCCACTCGATAATCGATGTAGCAGGCTCGGAAAACATTGCCGGATACGTGTCGCCACAGCCTGCCGAATCTATGGCTCCTTTGGCGTGGCTGGGCAATGACGACTCCTTTATCAATGATGCTCGCAAATCCGCGGACACACTACCATCGGTACATATCACCTTGATCAGCGGACGTGACGGCAAAATGTATCCACGCCGAGCCTTGCTCTCACGTTACGCCGACTTCAACCACCCGTCAGTAGTGGCCTCAGATGCCACTATATCGTCCACGGCGTCTATCGCCGAAGGATGCGCAATCATGCATCTTGCATACATCGGCCCGGGAACCACAATCGGACAGTTTTCAGTAGTCAACACCGGTGCGATTATCGAGCACGATGTACATATCGGAGCAAACACATTCATCGGACCCGGCGCAGTAATATGCGGCGGCGTTACCATCGGAGACGACTGCTACATAGGCGCGGGAGCAAAGATCCGAAACGGAATCGCCATAGCCAATGGCACCATCCTCGGCATGGGCGCCGTTGCCACAAGCAACATCCACGGCGGTGGCACCTATGTCGGATGCCCGGCTAAAAAGCAGCAATAACGCTCCAAAAACTCGCACGCACAAATATGCCAATACACACAGTCATTATCGCCGAAGCCGGCGTCAACCACAACGGACGTCTCGACCTGGCCCTGCAACTTGTGGACGCCGCAGCCGCAGCCGGCGCCGATTATGTCAAATTCCAGACGTTCAAGGCCAAAGACCTGGTTACGACCACCGCGCCACGAGCCGTATACCAACGGCAGGCATGTCCACAAGAGAAAGATGACAGCCAAATGGCAATGCTCAGCGCTCTCGAATTGTCCTACGAAGACTTCAAGACTCTGGCACAGCACTGCCGCGAACGACATATCGGCTTTATGAGCACACCTTTTGACCTGAATTCCATCGAATTCCTTGCCTCTGTGGGTATGGACTATTGGAAAATCCCTTCGGGCGAAATCACCGACCTGCCATACCTACGTGCCATCGCCGTCCACCCAGGCAAGGTGATAATGTCCACCGGAATGTCCACCATAGTCGAAGTCGAAGCCGCACTACACGCTCTCGAAAGCGCAGGAAAACCTCGGCGCGACATCATCCTACTGCACTGTACCACCCAGTATCCAGCGCCGCTCGAAAGCGTCAACCTACACGCCATGGACACTCTGTCCACCTTGGGCTGCGCCGCCGTGGGATATAGCGACCATACCAAAGGCATAACCGTGCCTATCGCAGCAGCAGCCCGCGGAGCCGCCGTCATCGAGAAGCATTTTACGCTCAGCCGTCAGATGGAAGGGCCGGACCATAAGGCTTCGCTCGAACCGTCCGAACTGGCCGATATGGTCCGTGCCATACGTGATGTCGAGATTGCTCTGGGCTCGCCGCAGAAAGTCGTCACAGCCGCCGAGAGCGCCAATGTCGCCGTAGCCCGCCGCAGCATCGTTGCAGCACGACATATTGCCAAAGGACAAATCATTACAGCCGACGATATTACTGCAAAACGTCCCGGCACCGGACTATCACCAATGCTATGGGACAAAGTAATAGGCTCCATAGCCTCTCACGACTACGAGACAAACGAGTTTATCGAATTAAGCTGACATTACAGTTGCTATAGTCAAAGAGCGCGACACCCGAAGCCCATCCGAAGATACGGCGTAACAATCTACAATTCAACTCCAAAGTGGCCATACTCGCACAAATAGACAATATCACCAAAAGCTACGGCGACCGTATGCTCTTGGACTCCATATCCTTCGGCATCAACGAAGGCGACAAAATAGGTCTGATAGCCAAAAACGGCACCGGAAAGACTACGCTGCTGCGCATCATCGCCGGAAAGGAGGAGGCCGACAGCGGGACAATAGTATTCCGCAACGACCTGCGCATAGCAATACTCGAACAAAATCCCGAATTTGCGGACGACAGCGTCACCGCCGCCGATGCGGCCCCGGAATTAGGCGATGAGGCCTCGGAGACGCACAGCCGATACATACGTCTATTGTCCGGAC
>CAKTOT010000081.1 GCA_934590135.1 uncultured Muribaculaceae bacterium | reverse complement strand
CATCGAGGTAGCGGCGAAGGCGCGAGTCTTCTAAGATGGTGTCGCCGTATTTCTTGCCGCCGTACCAGTTGGAATCCCAGCCACGGATGATGCCGAGGCGGTTGCTGATAGGATTAACTTTCTGTCCCATGGTTTATGCTTCTGTGTTTTGGTTGATACGGTCTACGATGATGGTGACGTGGTTTGAACGCTTGCGAATGCGATAGCCACGTCCTTGGGGTGCTGTGCGAAGGCGTTTGAGCATCGGTGCGCAGTCTACGTGTATGGTCTTGACGCAGAGTTCGCCGGCTTCTGCCTTTGCTTCGTTCTTTGCTTCCCAGTTGGCGATGGCCGAGCGAAGGAGTTTCTCGAGACGTCCGGCAGCTTCCTTATTGGAGAACTTGAGCAGGCCTAAGGCGCGGAAAACTTCTTTGCCACGTACCATATCAGCCACGAGGCGCATCTTGCGGGGGGAAGAAGGCACGTTATTAAGCCGAGCGAAGGCTGTCACTTTCTTGACTTCCTTGATCTTGTCGGCTGCTACTTTTTTTCTTTTACCCATTGTATTATGCGGTTGTTTTGGCGGGTTCTTTTTATTGTTGTTTTGGATGTTTGGGTGCGGCGGTGTAACGTCGCGGTCGATTGTCATTGCTTTGTCGGGTTGGAACGATGTCTCCGGGGTACTCGCCGAGGAAGGCTGGCTTACGTTGGAGTGTGTCGTCGCGGCCCTGACTCGGGCCTTGGCTACCGCCGCTGCACGGTGCCGTCACCTTTTGCGGTGAACGGCTGCCGCCGCAGGCGCCGGATTATTTTTTCTTGTTGCCGGCGTGTCCGCGGAATGTGCGGGTGGGGGCGAATTCGCCGAGTTTATGGCCTACCATGTTTTCGGTGACGTACACGGGGATAAATTTGTTACCGTTGTGTACGGCGAAGGTATGACCTACGAACTCGGGGGCGATCATGGATGCGCGGCTCCACGTCTTGATGACGTTTTTCTTGCCGGTTGCGTCCATATCGGCAACTTTTTTCTCCAATTTTACGGAGATAAAGGGTCCTTTTTTTAGGGAACGGCTCATAAGTGTATGCTGATTATCTGATTACTTCTTTCTTCTCTCAATGATGTACTTCGAAGAGTGCTTCTTGGGCGCACGGGTCTTGAGGCCTTTGGCGTAGAGACCTTTGCGCGAGCGGGGATGTCCACCGGAAGCGCGGCCTTCGCCACCGCCCATGGGGTGGTCGACAGGGTTCATAACCACGCCGCGGTTGCGCGGACGACGTCCGAGCCAGCGTGAGCGGCCGGCTTTTCCGGAACGTTCGAGCGAGTGTTCGCTGTTGCCTACGACACCGACGGTTGCACGGCAGGTGGCGAGGATTTTGCGGGTTTCGCCCGAAGGAAGTTTGATAATAGCATAATTGCCTTCGCGTGACACGATCTGTGCGAAGGTGCCGGCGCTGCGGGCGATGAATGCGCCCTGACCGGGACGGAGCTCGATGTTGTGTACCAGCGTACCTACGGGTATCTTACCCAGGGGTAGGCAGTTGCCTACTTCAGGTGCCACGTCTTCGCCGGATACCACGGTGGTGCCGACTTCGAGGCCGTTGGGCGCGATGATGTACGCTTTGGCACCGTCGACGTAGTACAGCAGGGCAATGCGTGCCGAGCGGTTGGGGTCGTATTCGATGCTCTTGACTACGGCGGGTATGCCGTCTTTGTTTCTCTTAAAGTCTATGATACGGTATTTGCGTTTGTGACCACCGCCCAGGTATCGGGAGGTGAGGTGGCCTTCGGCGTTGCGACCGCCGCTGGCGCGTTTACCGACTGTAAGAGATTTCTCCGGTGTAGTAGCAGTGATGGTACCTTTGAATACACCGATAACTTTGTGTCGTTGCCCGGGGGTAGTGGGCTTGAATTTTCTTACTGCCATTTTATGTTAGATGTTGCTAAAGAAGTCTATAGTCTGGCCGTCTGCGACGTTTACGAAGGCTTTTTTCCACTGGGCTGTCTTGCCGCGCAGAAGGCCGGTGCGTGTCCAGCGGGATTTGTTCTTGCCGCGGACTACAGCTGTATTGACGTTGACGACTTTTACTCCGTAAGTTTGCTCTACGAGGGTCTTAATCTGGTACTTGTTTGCCTCGGGGGATACGCGGAAGGTGTATGTCCCGTGCTTTTCGGTAAGCTTGGTGGCCTTCTCGGTAATGATGGGTTTGATCATTATATCCATTGTTGTTCCTCCTTAGAATTTGTTTACCGTCTCGAGCGAGCTTTCGGTAATGATGATTACGTTGTTGTTGAGCAGTGCGTAGGTGTTGGCATCTGCGGCGCGAAGTACGTTGACTCCGGGGACGTTGCGTGCCGACAGGCTCACATTGCGGTCGATACCGGCATTGAGCACGAGAGCCTTTTTGCCTTCAATGTTGAGTGCTTTGGCTATCTTGACAAACTCTTTGGTCTTGGGTGCGTCGATTTTGATGTCTTCGACTACGATGATCTGGCCTTCGGCTGCCTTAGCGGACAATGCGCTGCGACGAGCGAGGTCTTTCATCTTGGCGTTGAGTTTGAAGCGGTAGTCGCGGGGACGCGGACCGAATACACGGCCGCCGCCTACGAGTACGGGCGAGTTGATGTCGCCGATACGCGAGCCGCCGCCGCCTTTTTGCTTGTGCAGTTTGCGGGTCGAACCGGAAACTTCGCTACGCTCTTTGGATTTGTGTGTACCCTGACGCTGGTTGGCGAGGTACTGTTTTACAGCGAGGTAGAGTACGTGCTCGTTGGGCTCTATCGCGAACACCTCGTCGTTGAGGACTGCCTTACGACCGGTGTCTTTTCCTTCTTGGGTGTATATTGCGAGTTCCATTGTTATTTCTCGATTGAAATGATTGAACCTTTGCTTCCGGGAATGGAGCCCTTGAGCATTATGATGTTGTGTTCGGGGATGACTTTGATGACCTGGAGGTTCTGAACCGTCACTTGACGATTACCCATCTGACCGGCCATACGCATACCCTTGAAGACCTTGGCGGGATAGGAGCAGGCACCTACCGAACCGGGGGCGCGAAGACGGTTGTGCTGGCCGTGTGTGCTCTGGCCTACACCACCGAAGCCGTGACGCTTAACGACGCCTTGGTAGCCCTTACCTTTGCTGATGCCTACTACGTCAACGAAATCGCTCTCGTTGAACAATTCGGCGGTGATGGTGTCTCCGGCGCTGTATTGTCCTTCGAAACCCTTGAACTCGGCCAAGTATCGCTTGGGTGCTACACCGGCTTTCTTGAAGTGACCCAGTTCGGGGGCGGTAAGGTGTTTTTCCTTCTGATCGCCGAAGCCGAGCTGTACGGCATCATAGCCGTCCTTAGCCACAGTCTTGACCTGTGTAACCACGCAAGGACCTACTTCGATAACAGTGCATGGAATGTTCTTTCCCTCGGCACTGAAAACGGATGTCATTCCGATTTTCTTTCCTAATAATCCTGGCATTTCTGTGTTGGTTTTGTGGTTGGATATTGTTTATTGAATGTTGATTGTCTTGTTTCCTTTTCCGGGTGACCCCGCGGCATGTTGCCGCGGGAGCCGTGCCGGAATGTCGGGGGTCTTCGTCAGACTTTGATTTCTACTTCGACACCGCTGGGAAGTTCCAGCTTCATGAGTGCGTCCACGGTCTTAGCGGTGGAGTTGTAGATGTCGATGAGACGTTTGTATGACGAGAGCTGGAATTGTTCGCGCGCTTTCTTGTTGACGAATGTCGAACGATTGACGGTGAATATGCGCTTGTGTGTAGGCAGGGGTATGGGGCCGGAGATTACGGCGCCTGTAGCCTTCACTGTCTTGACGATCTTCTCGGCGCTCTTGTCGACGAGGTTGTGATCGTAAGATTTGAGTTTGATGCGAATTTTTTGGCTCATGATTTCTTATGATGTGCTTTGCGTTTTTATTGGCTTATTTGATTAGGTCTACGCGGCCCTGGCACTCGGTGAGCACGTTGCGTGCTATCGAGGAGGATACTTCGGCGTAGTGGGAGAAGGACATCGTCGAGGTGGCGCGTCCGGAGGTGATGGTACGCAGGGCGGTGACGTAGCCGAACATTTCGGCCAAAGGTGCTTTGGCCTTGACTACGCGGGCGCCGGAGCGAGATGTTTCCATTCCTTCGACTTGGCCGCGACGCTTGTTGAGGTCGGAGATTACATCACCCATAGATTCTTCCGGTGTGACAACTTCGATCTTCATGATGGGCTCAAGCAGCACGGGGCCGGCTTTTTCGCAGGCTTTCTTGAATGCCTGGATGGCGCAGAGCTCGAAGGAGAGCTGATCGGAGTCCACGGGGTGGAACGATCCGTCAAGCACGGTCACCTTGAGTTGCTCAACGGGGAAGCCGGCAAGTACACCGGTCTTCATGGCCGTGGTGAAGCCTTTCTGTATCGAGGGGATAAATTCTTTGGGAATGTTACCACCTTTGACTTCGTCTACAAACTGGAGGTTGCCTTCAAAGCCTTCGTCCACGGGTTCGACGCGTACGATGATGTCGGCGAATTTACCGCGACCACCGGTTTGCTTCTTGAATACTTCGCGAAGTTCTACGGGCTTGGTGATGGATTCCTTGTAGGTTACCTGAGGACGACCCTGCTTGCACTCGACTTTGAATTCGCGTTTGAGACGATCGATAATAATGTCGAGGTGAAGCTCACCCATACCGGAGATAACGGTCTGACCTGTCTCTTCGTTGGTCTTAACCTGGAATGTGGGGTCTTCTTCGGCGAGTTTCTGCAGGCCTACACCGAGTTTGTCGAGGTCTTTCTGTGTCAGAGGCTCGACTGCGATACCGATTACGGGATCGGGGAAGTCCATAGCTTCGAGCACGATGGGTGCGTTTTCGTCGCAGAGGGTGTCACCGGTACGGATGTCCTTGAAGCCTACGCCGGCACCTATATCGCCGCAACCGATGCGGTCTTTGGGGTTTTGCTTGGCGGAGTGCATCTGGAAGAGACGGGAGATACGTTCTTTCTTACCCGAGCGTGCATTGAGCACGTAGCTACCGGCATCTACATCGCCGGAGTATACGCGGAAGAAGCACAGACGGCCTACATAGGGGTCGGTGGCAATCTTGAATGCGAGGGCGCACATAGGTGCATCGGAGGAGGGCTCGCGTGTAAGGATGGTGTCGGGATCGCCTACGGCGTGTCCTTCTACCGCACCGGCATCTACGGGGCTGGGCAGGTATGCGCACACGGCGTCAAGCAGGGGCTGCACGCCTTTGTTCTTGAACGATGAGCCGCAAATCATGGGCACGACGTTCATCGACAGGGTGGCTTTGCGTAGGGCTGCCTTGATTTCGTCTTCGGTAATGGTGGAGGGATCGTCGAAGTACTTCTCCATAAGTGCGTCATCGTACTCGGCGATTTTTTCGAGCATCTTGTCGCGGTATTCCTGAGCCTCATCAAGGAGGTTTTCGGGAATATCATCGATTTCGTAGTCGGCGCCCATAGTTTCGTCGTGCCAGAATATGGCTTTCATACGGATGAGGTCGACTACGCCTTTGAAGGTCTCTTCGGCACCGATAGGTATCTGTATGGGACAGGGATTGGCGCCGAGGATATCATGAAGCTGGCGTACTACTTCAAAGAAGTTGGCGCCGGAGCGGTCCATCTTATTGACGTAACCGATGCGGGGTACGTTGTACTTGTCGGCCTGACGCCATACGGTTTCGCTCTGGGGTTCTACACCGCCTACGGCGCAGAATGTAGCTACGGCACCGTCAAGTACACGAAGCGAACGTTCAACTTCTACGGTGAAGTCGACGTGTCCCGGAGTGTCAATAAGGTTGATTTTATATTTTTCGTCGTTGTATTTCCAGAATGCGGTAGTAGCGGCGGATGTGATAGTGATACCGCGTTCCTGCTCCTGTTCCATCCAGTCCATGGTGGCTGCACCATCATGTACCTCACCGATTTTATGGGTAAGGCCTGTATAGAAAAGTATACGTTCCGAAGTGGTTGTTTTGCCGGCATCGATGTGAGCCATGATGCCGATATTTCGGGTATATTTTAGTCTCTGGTCTTCTGCTTGTGACATATTCGGATGTGTTGTTGGTTTCTATATTTATGAAGTCCTGTGATACTGTTGTTATGACTTTCTTATTCCGAATATCAGAAGCGGAAGTGGGCGAAGGCGCGGTTGGCCTCTGCCATCTTGTGCATATCTTCTTTGCGTTTGAACGCACCGCCTTGATTGTTGAATGCGTCAACGACTTCTGCGGCGAGCTTGTCGGCCATGGTCTTGCCACCGCGGCGACGTGCGTACAGTATCAGGTTCTTCATGGATATAGATTCCTTACGGTCGGGGCGTATTTCGGTAGGCACCTGGAAGGTGGCACCGCCGATACGACGACTCTTTACCTCGACTTGCGGAGTGATATTCTCCAAGGCTTTTTTCCAGATCTCGAGGGCTGTAGCTTCCTCGTTGGGGAGCTTGGCCTTTACAATCTCGAGGGCATTATAGAATATGGTGTAAGCTGTGTTCTTTTTTCCATCGTACATCAGGTGGTTGACGAACTTGGAGACGCGCACGTCATTGAACACGGGATCAGGTAAAACGATCCGTTTTTTGGGCTTTGCCTTTCTCATTGTTGTTGTGTCGTAGTGTTTTCGAGTTGCTTGGTTGCTTGCTGCTTTGTTCTTCGGCACCGAGCTCGCTGTTGCGGCGTCTTTGTATCTTCCGGGCGGATGCGTGGTGGATGTTGTTCCCGGAAGCGGGCCGCTTTATCGCTGTCCTCTGACAGCCTGTCGGGCGGGGTGCTTACTCAACCTTTGCTGCTTGCCCGTCATGCGAGCTGCTGCTTTTCAAGTTTTACGAAAACGAGTTAAATGTTTTTTGTTTTGATTTAATCTCGCGGTGCTTTCAGTATAGCTTCACTGCCGTGCCTGTGGCAATTACTTCTTGGCTGCACCGGCCTTGGGACGCTTGGCGCCGTATTTGCTTCGGCGTTGCGTGCGGTCCTTGACACCGGAGGTATCGAGGGTTCCGCGAACAATGTGATAACGTACGCCGGGGAGGTCTTTTACACGACCGCCGCGAACGAGCACGATGCTGTGCTCCTGCAGGTTGTGACCCTCGCCGGGGATGTAGGAGTTTACCTCTTTACCATTGGTCAGGCGCACACGTGCTACCTTACGGATGGCAGAGTTAGGCTTCTTGGGGGTGGTGGTGTACACACGCACGCAGACTCCGCGACGTTGGGGGCAGGAGTCCAAAGCGGGCGACTTGCTCTTATCCACCAGTGCCACGCGTCCTTTTCTTACTAATTGCTGAATAGTAGGCATCTTAGTTGTTGGTGTTACTTGAAAATGTTTAATATAGTTGTTGATGTTCTTTTTTGTCATACGGCACACAGCCCAAAACACACCTATCACTTTATCTGTCAAAGATTTAGCGATGGCGCAACGGGCCTTTGGCCTATATTTCGGATGCAAAGATACGCACTATTTCTCTAACTGCCAAATATTTCCGCAAAATTTTTCGTTTTATTTTTCGACGCTTTTAGACCAGACGAAAGCAACGCCGCCAATAGCCCGGATTCAAGCCTTGACAAAACGACAACGAAGACGGCGAACAAGCTCAAGACCCAACAGCGGCAGAGCTACTCCGGCAATGCTATACAACACCCAGAAAAAGTCCAGGTGATTGAAATGTATCACCATATGGCATCCGATTTGATGCCAATCCAAGTCGTAATACCATATCTTGAGCAGGCTCACGACCTTAAACGCAACAATATGAAATATAAACACATACAGCGTATTCTCGCCAATATAAATCAGCATACGACGAAGACGCGACCCGAGATATCCGGCGTGTATAAATGCCGAGACACGATAGGTGACCACGAAGCCTATCAATCCGGTCAGCGGAAGAGTCAGAACATCACGCATAGTGCCGCTGTTGTTCATACCACATAAGTGCATAACGGCAGCCACGCACATCAGTCCGAAGAGCACAAGCGTCGCCCACCAACGCCGAGGCACATAGCCGCCGTAACGACACATCAAATACCCCGCACCAAAGAAAAACAAGCCCCAAATCTCGCGCATTCCGCCATTGGGAATAGTCTGTATACGCGCGTTGAATAATATGCGGAAAGCCGTGAAGGCAAGAGCGATAATGCATATCACCACCACCGCCCTATCGCCGCGCAAGCGCTCGTATCTATCCAGCAGTTTATACAAAATCAGAAACAACACCGAGGCGATAAGCAGGCCGCGGAAAAACCAAAATGCACCGGCCAAAAACTCGTCATACCCGGACATTGAGAACACTATATTGATCAAGCGCTGGGCAGCACCCTCCCACGAATAAGGATGCGTGACCCCTCCGGTCCAATTGCCGTACTGTTCATTAAGAACACCGAAGTAAAACAGTATATTATGAAGAGCCAAGAACACAAGCGACCACGTCAAAAACGGAACATAAAGTCCCTTGACACGCCTTGCACAAAACTCCCATGGTCGGTCCAACCACTTGCGACTGAAGAAATAACCTGCCGCAATGAAAAACAGCGGCATGTGAAACGTGTAAATAAAATTGGTCAACAGCTCGGGCGCCTCGACGTGCCCCACCACCATCAAGATGATAGCGATACCCTTACATATCGAAATTGTATAATCACGAGTACCTTCAGGCACCGGAGGAGCAAGCGAGCAGACTGCAATAGCCATATTCTGAGAATCTGATTAATAAAGACATTAATTGACTACACAGGACACCATACCACAAGACGTCGACCACGGCAAAAACACCACGATACACTCCGCACCTATAATACGGGAATCCTATATATAATGTACACGCGCACGACAGCGCGACCATGCCGAGTCAAAACCGCACCCGGCACGGCAAAATTACTCAATATTCCGCTAAAAAAACGCAAAAATCGCCATAGACTTTGGTAATTAGAAAATTATGCGTATCTTTGCCGCGCTAAAAACGGACAGCATCAAACGACCGTTACGAGAGTATACTAACATTTTATTAACTTTTTTAATGACAGAACTTAAAAACACCCCTATCGAAGACTTCGATTGGGATGCCTACGAAAACGGCGAAACCGCCAGCGCCAAAACGCGCGAGGAACTCACCCGCACCTATGACGAATCGCTCAACACCGTCAAGGACAAGGATGTAATCGAAGGTACCATCATCGCCCTCAACAAACGCGAAGCAGTGGTTAACATCGGCTACAAGAGCGACGGCATCATCCCTATGAGCGAATTCCGCTACAACCCCGACATCAAAGTCGGCGACACCGTAGAGGTATTCATCGAAAACCAAGAAGACAAGAAGGGCCAACTCATCCTCTCCCACAAGAAAGCACGTGCAGCACGCGCATGGGAGCGCATCAGCGCCGCACTTGCCAACGACGAAATCATCAAAGGCTTCATCAAATGCCGCACCAAAGGCGGCATGATTGTCGACGTATTCGGCATCGAAGCCTTCCTTCCCGGATCGCAGATCGACGTTAAGCCCATCCGCGACTACGATATGTACGTGGGCAAGACCATGGAATTCAAAGTGGTCAAAATCAACGAAGAATACAAGAACGTCGTTGTATCCCACAAGGCACTCATCGAAGCCGAACTCGAAGCACAGAAGAAAGAAATCATCTCCAAGCTCGAGAAAGGCCAGGTACTCGAAGGCACCGTCAAGAACATCGTCAGCTACGGCGCATTCATCGACCTGGGCGGCGTCGACGGCCTTATTCACATCACCGACCTCTCCTGGGGACGCGTTACAGACCCCGCCGAAGTCGTACAACTCGACCAGAAACTCAATGTCGTTATCCTCGACTTTGACGACGAAAAGAAACGTATCGCCCTCGGTCTCAAGCAACTCCAGCCCCATCCGTGGGATGCCCTCGACCCCAACCTCAAAGTTGGCGACAAGGTCAAAGGCAAAGTTGTCGTTATGGCCGACTACGGCGCGTTTGTGGAAATCGCCCCCGGCGTCGAAGGCCTCATCCACGTCAGCGAAATGTCCTGGAGCCAGCACCTGCGCTCCGCTCAGGACTTCATGAAAGTCGGTGACGAAGTCGAAGCAGTCGTCCTCACACTCGACCGCGAAGACCGCAAGATGTCCCTCGGCATCAAGCAACTCAAGAACGATCCCTGGGAGAACATCGAGACCAAATACCCCATCGGCAGCCGCCACACCGCCAAGGTGCGCAACTTCACCAACTTCGGCGTATTCGTCGAAATCGAAGAAGGCGTCGACGGTTTGATCCACATCTCCGACCTCTCCTGGACCAAGAAAATCAAACACCCCAGCGAATTCACCCAGATCGGTGCCGACATCGATGTCGAAGTACTCGCCATCGACAAAGAAAACCGTCGCCTCAGCCTCGGCCACAAGCAGCTCGAAGAGAACCCCTGGGATGCCTTTGAAACCGAATTTGCCGTAGGCTCAATCCACGAAGGCAAAGTATCCGAAGTATTCGACAAAGGCGCAGTCATAGCCCTCGACCACGGTGTAGAAGGCTTCGCAACACCCAAGCACCTCGTCAAAGAAGACGGAACACAAGCCAAAGCCGGTGAGACCCTCCAATTCAAGGTCATCGAATTCAACAAAGACAGCAAGCGCATCATCCTCAGCCACAGCCGCATCTTCGAAGACGAAGCACGCGCCGAGAAAGCAGCAGAGCGCAAAGCCAAACGTGCCACCCGCGCACCCAAGGCCGAAGAAGCTCCCGCAGCCCTCAACGCCCCGTTAGAAAAGACTACCCTCGGCGACCTCGAAGCTCTTGCAGCCCTCAAAGAAAAACACGCCAACAACGAGAAATAAAAAGCCACACGCTTAACCACCCATAACGCG
>CAKTOT010000080.1 GCA_934590135.1 uncultured Muribaculaceae bacterium | reverse complement strand
ATCCATACTCGGCTATGGAATGATGCGACTGCCGGTAGTCGGCGAAGGCTCGGCGCGCGAAAACCAGGACGCAGCCATCGACCAAGATATGGTCAACAGACAAATAGACTACGCATTAGACCACGGACTTAACTATATAGATACATCCCCCGCCTACTGCAAGGGGCTGTCGGAACGCGCCACAGGCTTAGCGCTAAGCCGTCATAAACGCTCGGAATACTTCATCGCCACCAAATTGTCGAATTTCGCACCCGAAACATGGAGCCGCGAAGCGTCCATCGAGATGTTCGAGAACTCGCTGCGCGAGCTACAAACGGATTACGTCGACTACCTACTGCTACACGCCATAGGTATGGGTGACCACGGCATGAAGGAATTCTACAAAAGGTATATCGACAACGGCATACTCGATTGGCTGGTAGAGCAAAAGGACAAAGGACGTATACGCAACCTCGGGTTCTCGTACCATGGTGACGTAAAGGTCTTTGACCTGGCACTGCAATGGCACGACGAGGGCAAATACCACTGGGACTTCGCCCAAATCGAGCTAAACTACTTGGACTGGAACTACGCCGACGAAATCAATGAGAGCAATACCGATGCCGTATACCTGTATGGTGAGCTGCACCGCCGCGGCATCCCGGCAATAATCATGGAACCGCTTCTTGGCGGCCGTCTGGCCAATGTGCCCGACCATATAGTGGCCAAGATGAAGGAACGCGAGCCGGAGAGCAGCGTCGCCTCGTGGGCTTTCCGCTTTGCCGGTACGCCCGAAGGCGTACTGACGGTATTGTCCGGAATGACATATATGGAGAACCTCAAAGAAAACCTCTGCACCTACTCGCCGCTACGACCAATTTCGCAGGAAGAAGATGCTTTCTTGATGGACATCGCCAAGGACATTTACAACCTCAAGACCATACCTTGCAACGAGTGCAACTACTGTATGCCGTGCCCCTACGGGCTGAACATCCCGGCCATATTCTCGCACTACAACAAGTGCATCAAGGAAGGCAACCTGCCCAATAAAGGCACTCAGGACCCGGACTACCGCCGTGCGCGTCGCGCCTTCCTCGTCGGATACGACCGCAGCGTGCCGCGGCTGCGCCAGGCCTCGCACTGCATCGGCTGCAGCCAATGCACCACGCACTGCCCTCAGCGCATAGACATTCCCTCCGAAATGCAACGCATCGACCGCTTTGTCGAAGACCTCAAGCAAAACGCATGAACGCCGAACTGACCCGAATACTGCACGCCGGCGGACACTCGCTCGTAGTGGCACGTGACGGCGAAATACGCACCTATGACGGCCGTGGCGTCTCCGACCTGATGCGTCTGCTCGATGAGGACAATGCGCCTTTGCGCAACGCCGAAGTCGCAGACAAGGTAGTGGGCAAGGCGGCCGCCGCGCTGATGATTGCCGGAGGCGTTGCCCGCCTCCATGCCGATGTAATCAGCAGCTCGGCCATAGCTCTATTCAACCGCTCGAGTGTACATGTATCCTGCGACATCGTACCCCCATATATCGTCAACCGCAAAGGCACCGGCATGTGCCCGCTGGAACTACGCTGTATGGACTGCGCAACAGCTGATGAATGCATCGCACGAATACGTGCCTTCTTCGCCGAAAAGGAGTAATCGCAGACACATCGTCATCCGCGCGCATAGCACTTCGCTCGGAATGCCTCCATACAGCATATTATAGCTATCATTGCCATTATAGCCACAACATCACCACCCAATAACATCTAACGCACAACATATTATGCAAGCAACATCAGTCAAACTCTATGCCTCGGGCTACGCCGAAACACGGACATACATCTCCGCCGCCCTCTTCGTTTTGGGCAACATCGTGCTGCCTCAGTTGTTTCACCTCGTACCACAAGGCGGGATGACGTGGCTGCCGATATACTTCTTCACTCTTGTCGGCGCGTACAAGTACGGTTGGCTCGTGGGCGTACTCACCGCCATGCTGTCCCCGACGATTAACGCCGCCTTCTTCGGTATGCCTCTGCCGGAGAACCTCGCACCCATAATGCTGAAATCGCTGCTGTTGGCCCTGGCTGCCGCTTACGCCGCACATCGCTACAGCCGCGTCACCATCACCCTGCTGATAGCCGTCGTACTATCCTATCAAGTCGTCGGAACGCTTGGCGAATGGGCCTTGAAAGGCGACTTGTACCTCGCCATCCAAGACTTCCGCATCGGCATACCCGGTATGCTCCTCCAAGTCTTCGGCGGATACGCTTTCATACGCCTGTTCCTGCGCAAGTAGCCGCACGCACACACGCACTCCATCTCCGAAGTGTGAAACATTTGACAATCCACGCCCCTGCCGCAACCTTCTGCCGCAGGGGCATATCATATAAGTCAGACAACACTTTAGAACGGGTAGCCGATGGCAAGGTGCAGGGCGTTGGCGTCCTTGAAACGATGGAGGTTGAAGTATCCGCTATATCCGGTGTCGTAAGGAGCATGGAGGCCTATACCCCAGTCAAGGCGCACGACAAGCATCGAGATATCCAGACGTATGCCCACGCCGGTGCCGAGCGCCAAGTCACTCAGAAAGTCGCGAGCGCTGAGCACTCCGCCGGGACGCTGCGCATCGCTCTTCAGCAGCCATATATTACCGCTGTCAAGGAACAATGCGCCGTGCAACGGCCCATACAACGGAAAGCGATATTCGATATTTGCCTCAAACTTGAACGTACCGGTTTGGTCAAAATATTGGCCTGTGACATCCGCCGGGGCGTGATACGATCCGGGGCCGACGGTACGTATCGTAAAGGCACGCACACTATTGGCGCCACCACAATAAAACTGCTCGGCATAAGGCACTTGCGATGAATTACCATAGGCATGGGCCGCACCGACTGCGCCGCGCATCACCAACCAATGATCGCCGCGGCCAAGGCGGCGCGAGTACACAAGCTGGGTCTGCCCTTTGACAAACTGAGAGAACGGCGTCCCGAAAAGTTCCTTTTCGCCATCGGCTCCGCAGAGGCTGTACACGCTCCAGAATATATTGCCGCCTTCCTGTACGGTGAAGCTCCACGTCAAACGATTGTCGCTGTCGTAATAGCGGTCATAATTAAGCCCGAAGATCATTTGCGGGACGTACTGCGAGCGGAAGGATTGGGCCACTGCCGGATTCTCCTCCATGATTTTATCGAACTCTTCGGTGGTGTTTATGAGCTTAGTGTACGAAAGTTTCAGAGGCGTAAATGTCAGATTGGTATGACGTGAGGCCAACCATTCGTAGGACATCGAAGCGTTGAGTTGGCCCATCTTGAAGTAATGCGGACGATTGAGCAGGTCGCCGTTGAGAGTGAAGCGAGTCCAATTGATTTGGCGGCGACGGCGCCGAATAAAGGATGGCGCAAGCAGGCGCGGAAAGGACAGCGACGTGGTCAGCCCTATTTCGTAACTATTGAACAGGCTTGAGCGTTCCTTGCCAGTCTGCCACTCGTAAGTGCCGGTCAACGAGGCATTCAGTTGCTCGCCTCCGCCGAACATATTGCGGTGTGTCAGACCCAGCACCACTCCCGGCCCGATGTACGAATTACTCTTGGAGGAGGCGTTGACTTCGATAGATGCTTCGAGGGGCACATCCAGCGTACACGCGATATTGACATCCAACGTCGGCGGCGTTCCGGATGCCGCCAGCGTGTCCGGCACCGGCTCTATATTGATGGACTTGAAGATGCCCAAGCGTGCCAGATAGGACTGAGTGCGGTCCATATTGCGCACCGAGAATACGCGTCCCGGCTTGATGGTGACGTTGTCTTGTATCACCGACGGACGCAGCTTGGAGGGCTTCACCTGCACAAGGGTCATACCTTTCAGCGGTATCGTATCGGCATATTGTGCTCCGCGGTTGGGGTATACGGTGACTGTGACACGACCCGTACGATAAGACTGCATAAGCTCGCGGGGAATATTGGCCGCCGGGACTATGCGCAAATTGACCTTGCCGCGCACGCTGACCGTATCAGCCAAGTATTCGATGAATTCGGGACGGAAATAGTAGAAACCCTTGTTACGCAACCCGTCGGCAATGATATTGCGCACCATAGACAACGAATCGGCCGAATAAATACTGCCGGGCGTCAGATACGGAATCTTGCGTGCTATCGAGTCCACCATGTGCGCCAGTTCAGAGGTATCCGGCGGCGTCTCTATGCTATTGAATGTAAATGCCGGCCCGGTGGTAATATCGTAAGACACGGACACCTTGCGCGGATTTTTCTTAGGAAGCATGGTGTATGTCGCCTTGCCGCGAAAGTATCCGTTGTTTTGCAAGACCTGCTCGACCATCCGTGTGCGCACCTCCGGACGGACATCCGAGATAAGCACCGGATCTTCGACAAGCTTTTCGTAAATCCAGTGTTTGAAGCCTTTCTCGGCTCGCGGCCAGTTATTGTACACCCACAGCCCTAAAGGGAACGGATAATGCCATCCTACCAACTTCCAGTAATTGTTCGGGGGGACATCCACGGCTTCCTTGACTGCACTACGTACACCGGCACTGAGTGGACGTCCACTGTCCGATACAATTTCTACTTTGGAGAGGCCGCAATACAGCAATTCGCCCTCGTCGATGCGTCGCGTGGTCGAGCATGACCATACCATCAGCATCACGCCGACAGCTATAACATTGTATAATATGATATTACTTCTGAAGCGGGACATTGTCTACTGTGGGTATAAGATCCTTTTTTTCGGGTATCGCGACCGCAGACGACTGACCGGAAGCTCCATCGGGAACGTCCTCGGATGTCGGGGCCGGACCATTCGCGTCGCCCGTATCCTTCGGCGTAGCTGCCTCACCCTTAGCGGCACCGGCATCTTCATCCTTGACGTCCGAGGTCTTATCCTCGGCTTTGCGCCGACCAAAGCGGAACATATCGGACAGACGTCGTATCTTGCGGCGGTACACAAAACCGACGCCTGTCTGCGTAATTTCGCCCTCGAGGATACTCTCATAACCGGTGTGTCTGAATATGCGCACATAGGTGGTGTGTGCGTTGTTGAGGTAGTATTCGATGGAAATGTCGGAGATTATATTTTGCGAAAGGTTTTCATCCGCATCCACATCGGTGGAGTAGTTGCCGCCGACAGCTATGCGGAAGCGCTCGTCAAACAACGATTTGGATATATTATACGAATATTGTGTAGTCTGCGAAGTCCCGGCGCGCGTGGTGCGGTCATACGAGTCGATGCCGAAGCTCAGGTCCACGCCCTTGATGGCCTTGGACGCCCACGAATTGAGTTGCGAGGACAGGAAGGAGTATAGCGGATTGGCGTTGAGTGCCGCATTGGCCTTGGTCCCCGGGCCGGTATATACGTTGTACAACAGCAGGTTCATCGCCTCATTGGCACGCTGTTCGGCCGACATAGAGGCTAATTCATTGGCCACGGTGAGATCGTCGTCCGTGGCCAAGTCGAAGGCCACGTCCATACGGTCAAGTGTTCCGGTGACATCGAGCGAAACATCGAAGTTGATCAGACGCGAGTTTTGTCCTTCCTGGGTGACATTGGCACGCAATCGGTCGACGCCCTTAATATTGAGACGAGGATTGAGCATATCACCGGTGAAGGCCACGTAACTTTCTTCGTCAAAGGTGAATTTCTTTTCGGACATCAGCGGCGGCGTATAGCGTACATATCCGTCAAGGATATTGAGACGTCCCAACATTCGGCCGCTGTTCATAGGATTCATCGAGAACGACAGCGACCCTTGGGTGTTGAGTTGCAGACGATTTTTGCCATCGGCGCTCAGGTCCACGCCTATTGTGGTGCCGTTGTTGATATTTAGTGCAAAGTCGGCATATAGTGCCGTGCCGTCACGCGGTGCAACCGAATCGGCACGAGCCATCGCCGCCGAATCATTGAAATTCACGAAATGCACCATATCCTCTACCGACTGATTTTGTATGGTGTTGACTGCATCGGGCATAATGTAGGTAAAGTTGCTGGGCGCAAGTATGCTCAGCGAGCCCGAAGTCTTGAGCACGGACATATCGCCGCGAGCCTTGGCATCTATATCCACAAAAGCCTTGCCGTAGACATCGGCGCCTTTGGCGGCCCGCGTACTCTTGACTATCTGCATATTACGGGCTTTCAAAGTCAAGTCCAAAGTCGTTCGAGACATATCGCTGATATCTACCGAACCGTTGAGGTTCAACGGATTCGCGTTGCAACCGCTGACGGTAAAATTGTTCAGCCGTACGACACTCTTTTCTATGGGAATCGGGGTGTCACTTATGGCAAAGGTCGTGCCCAGCATATTGACATTGACGGCGGCCTTGTCAAATTGCAGATTGCCGTCCAGTCGTGGATGGCTGCTGTCACCGCTTACATCCATACGCCCGTTAAGAGTACCGGACAGCTTGGCCACTCCCGGGAGGAAGGCGTTGCACGTAGCCAAGGGGAAGTGTATCATTGTCAAATCCATATTGAAGGGCGAGGTGCGCGTTGAGTCATTGAGTGCACCTGACAGCGTCATGGTTTTTGACCCGTTGATCCACAGGTCGACGTTGGTACGCAGCAATCCCGAGCGCTGTGTCACCAGGTCGAAGTCGGCGCGTATATCGCCCACTTTCTCGCGCCCGTAGGTGAGCCCGGCAAGGGATAGTTGCCCTTCACCATTGAGGGCATCGTTGAGACGATTGATGCGCAAATCGGCCGAGACATTTCCCTTGACGGGCGGTGCAAAGGGATTAAGCGCTATCCAGTCTTGCAATCGTATATCACTGACTTTCACCACAAGGTCTTCATCGGCGCCGTGCATGGCATTGTCATGCTCATGGGCATGTTCGCTGTACAGAGCCAGCGAACTGGTGGCGCTGCGCATGTGCAAGTCGGCATCGATATGTTTTGTGGCATAGTAGTAGCGTATAAAGTTGCCCTCATTGGCCGTCCATTGCTGATAACCGATGGTAGGATTGAGCGGCGTAATGTGCAACGTGGCCGTCGAATCGGCGTTGAGTTCAACCTCTCCGCCTACGAGAAATCCGGTCTGTCCCTTGATGTTGCGCTGATTGACATTGATACCGAGACGTCCGGGGCGGAAATATCCGGTGAGATCCACGGCCGCCCATGCATCGAGTGTCCCGGGGAGGTTGCGTATCTTGGCCCCGTAATGGAGGTGATCGCCATGCTGATGTATCTCAAGGCCCACCGAGTCCAGCCGTGTGTCTCCGGTGAAAAAACCGAGAACATCGCCGTCCAAAGCCATAACGGTGTCGTTGTAAGCACGCAACCGCATATTGTCAAAGCCCATGTGGCTGTCGGCCAGTACTTGGGTAAGCATATTGTTGTCGCCGGCCTGTACATCAAGCTCGAAGCGCGGCAGTGCTCGCTGCACCTCGGGGATATTGATGCGTCGGCGCTTAAACTGGGCAGCAAGTGTGGTCGTCAGCGAATCGCTGTGTGCCAGGACCTCGCGCAGCCCGGTGGGGGCGCTGAAAAGTGCAAAGAGGTCGCGGTTGCTGACATTGAGATTGACCGTGGTGTCTGAAGCCGCAAGGCGTGCACGCACGCGATCCACGGTCATAGTGCCGTCTTCGTGGGCATACACAAAATTTCGCAAATCCACGGAGGCATCCAACAGCAACGGATTGGAGGCATCGATGTCGGCGCTGATATCGGCATTGATGCTTACCGTGGCCGGAGTCGTGACCGCTTTGAGCGACATCAGGTCGATATGCCGTCCGTCGATAGCCGCAATCCAGTTGTAGCGGTTTCCCTGTATATTACCGGACCCTTCGATGGAGAAGTCCGCCGTGGTATTATGCGAATTGACACTCAGAACAGCTTGTCCATCGGCAATATGCAACGTCCCGCCTATATCTGTCAAGCGGTCGCCGTTATAGGTAATTTCCGCCAAATCAAGGTCTATATCTGTCGAAGTGTGCGGCGACATTATATCCAAACCACATCCCCGAGCATTGATGCCGACCGTAACATCCGAGATGCCTAATGAGGGTATAAAGGCCTCTATCGGGAAACGGTGCGCATCCAGTTGTATGTCGTATACATTGCCTCGTCCGTTGAAACTTCCGTCAAGAGCCAATTGACCGGCGGCGGTGACGGCCTGCAAGTCACCGCTATATGCGCCGTTGCCGAAATCGATTCCGGCCTCAATATCCATAGGCGGAATGCGCACTCCGGCATCCGGGCCCATGACAAGGCGTAGCCACGGGTCTACGTCTCCGAGTTTGCCGGTAAGGTCAATGCTGCCGGTCATGCGCTTGGGCGTCTGCACATTATGCAGTCGGCCGCCGCCGTCAAGCCTCAATGCCCCGGGCACATGCAGGCTCAGGCGCCTTATATCAGGATTGTTCATATTTCCGGAAACGTTGGCGGCCAAGCCTATACGCGTACCGGCACGCAAAGGTCGTAGATACTCGTCAAAGTCCGGAAACATACGGAACAAATCGCCGACCGCGACTTTGGAGGGGGCGATATCCACGCTTATGGATGACTCGGCATCGGTGCCGAGCACGGCATCAAAGTCCATGGCCGTTCCGCACGAGGTTTTCAAGTCAAAGTGCTGCAATCGCAGGGCGGTGCTGTCTATAGCCAAAGTACCGTCTGTATGCAGCACTATACCCGAGCGCTCGCGGCCGCTGACGCACAACGGGACGCGCACTTCGGAGGCTCGGTTGTAAAAATCCGCTATATCAAGGCTCATCGAGTCCACCTCAATGTACCCGAAGTCAAGGCCGGGTTGAGGCCGAATACCGCATGTGGTATACAGCGCCTTGCTTTTGTCAAAATGTATTCCATCAACTTTCACCGTCCACGGCGCGGAGGGCGCGGACACGGTATCGGCTTTTGCCGGAAGGGCGGCCAAACGCTCCACCATTGCCTGATCGGGTGCTATATATGCCACATCGAGGCCACTGCCGCCGAAGTCGCCGACTTCCACCATCTGCCCGGCGAGATCTATGCGTACATCCGAAAGCATTCCCCGATTTATCACCGTCTGCAAGGTGTCTATCGCCGGAAGCATATTCATCCGGTAGGTAAAATCGGACAATGCCAGATGCCCTACTTCTATGAGCAGGGGCGAAGGCTCGGACGGCGGCTTGGGCGCAGCAGTATCCACGGGATTGATGTACATATCCACCAAGGCGCCGACCATAGCTCCACGCTCAAGACGTATGCGCATGGTGTCTCCCAAGGACACGGACAGCGGCGCGGCATCTATACGCTCGGCCGCAAGGACTATGCACGTCGCACTGTCTCGCGACCCCATACGATATAAGGCCTGTGACAGCAACGCATCGCTCACGTCCACACATCCGTCAAGCAAAGGCTGAAGTCGCACTTCGGCATCCGCCCTCCCCAAGCGTATCATAGTGTCGCCGTTCTGCACCAGTGACATATCGCGCACCTTGACGCGGAGGGGGAATATAAGCCGCGCTTCGCCCACTTCAAGGTGCATTCCGGGATGACGATTGACGGCATCGATGGCGGCGTGCAGCGCATCACGCTGCCACCACACCGAATAGACGCCCACAACTATACCCATGACCAACAGCACTATGGACATCAGTATCCACAGCGTCACCTTCGCCACCATACGTGCCTTACGCGTGGGCACGTGCGATGACTTCGCATCTGTATCTATCGGCGCTTGGGTATTCGGCTCCATATATACTCAACAATCGGGCGCGGCGTAATGTTCTGCTTTGTACAAGCACGCGCGTCATTATACTATTGCAAAGATATACAAAAACCCAAAGCCATCAAAATCAGCCGTCACCTTATTAGCCATATCGGGCAAAATATCGCGCAAAAAGCCAAAATGCACATTGTCAGCAAAAAAACATTTGTGCGTAAACAGAAAAAGTCGTACCTTTGCCGCCGATATGCGTAACCGCTGGCGGGACATGGTTGCCCGCGAATGTTGCGTCAGTGCTAACATTTTAATTTTCAGAAAACTAAAATGGATTTAATCAAGATTGCCGAAGAGGCTTTTGCCAGTGGCAAGCAACATCCCGAATTTGGCCCCGGCGATACCATCACCGTGGCTTACCGCATCAAAGAAGGTAACAAGGAACGTATCCAGCAATACCGCGGTGTGGTTATCAAAATCTCGGGCGAAGGCGCCAAGAAGCGCTTCACCGTACGCAAAATGTCCGATAACATCGGCGTGGAGCGTATCTTCCCCATCGAGTCGCCGTTCATCGACTCCATCGTAGTCAACAAGTATGGCAAAGTTCGCCGCGCCAAACTGTACTACCTGCGTGGTCTCACCGGCAAAAAAGCTCGTATCAAAGAGCGTCGCGTCAAGAAAGCTTAAGACCCGCACTCTTACGACACAACCAAGACTTCAAAGGCATTCTGTCCACTTCGACAGAATGTCTTTGGTGCTTATATACGAACGGGGTGCATCTTAACGGCTGATTACCATAGGAGCCTTCTATTCTGACACCTCCGACCATACCAATACCGCGTAACGCTACCGTCCGAATACGCCGTAAGGCGTCTCAGCACTCGCAAAAGTCGCCCACAATATCAGCAACCCTATGAGTACAGCCACACAGACCGCAAAACGCAACCCGGATCGGCCATCGCGCGAGGCTTTGGCTCTACTTTGTTTCGAATTACATTTCTGACCCATATCCTTCGTTTGTTTTCATTGCCATAAATTCTTAGTCACACCGAAATATCGACATCGTACATTGCCCGCCGCTGCCACATTCGTGCCACTACTATCACAACGTCTATCTCCCTGATTTTGTTCACAACTTCCCCTTTCCCAACGAATACGTTCCACATTCCACAAGCAGCCGACCGCTCCTGCGAAAATATTTTATAATATATTTGCATTTCGGGTGAATGTTGCTTAAATTTGCAGCGAAAACATCCTTTCTATCTCCGGTTGCCT
>CAKTOT010000079.1 GCA_934590135.1 uncultured Muribaculaceae bacterium | reverse complement strand
GTCTATGATGAGAACAATGACCCGGTCATTGGTGCAAGTGTTACGCCTAAGGGTTCGACGCAAGGCGTTTCTACCGATGCCTTCGGTCACTTCACCATCAAGGTGAAACCCGGTACGATGCTGACTGTTAGCACTGTAGGTTACAAGACCGTAAGTGTGGCAGCCAAGCAAGACATGAGCGTATATCTCGAGCCTACCACCGAGCTTCTCGACCAACTCGTTGTCGTAGGTTACGGCACACAGAAACGTGCCAACCTCACCGGTGCTGTTGCTACAGTTGATGTAGCAAAAGTTATGGACAGCCGCTCGACTACCGATGTGACTAAAGCACTTCAAGGTGCAGTCCCCGGCCTGACCATTACGAATAATGATGGTGGCATCAACTCCACACCTACGATGAAAATTCGTGGTACCGGTACATTCTCCAATAGCGGTGCTTCCGCACCTCTGCTTGTTGTAGACGGAGTTGTGGTTGACGACATCACCTTCCTCAATCCCGATGACATCGCCGAGATTTCCGTACTCAAGGATGCCGCTTCGTCCTCTATCTATGGTACACGTGCTGCCTTTGGTGTGATCCTCATTACCACCAAGACTTCCTCTACCAAGGACCGCGTTTCCGTGAAGTACTCCAACAACTTCGCATGGAGCCAGGCAACAACACTGCCCGAATATCCATCGGTATACAATCAGTTGTATGCCCTGACCGAAGCCAACCTTGCTTCCAATGGTGAGCTTGGTCTTTTCGGTATGGATCCCTTCGTGATGATGCCTCTTGCCCAGCAATGGGAAAAAGAGCACGGTGGCAAACGCGCCGGTTATCGCGAAATGGTTCCCTGGACCTCCGACTCCAGCATCGGTGACTACAAGATCAACCCCGACGGAACTGCTATCTATTATGCAGACTGGGACGTTGCCGGCATTATGTTTAATAACGCTGCTCCCAGCAACTACCACAATGTCAGCCTCGAAGGCGCCTCCGGTAAGACCAACTATCGTCTTGCCTTCGGTTATAGCAACAAGTCTGACCTGATGGAATTCAACCCCGCCAAGATGTATCGTTACAATGCCACGGCCAACATTTCTACCGAAATCTTCTCGTGGTTGCGTGCCGGTGCTCGTTTCAGCTTCTCCGAAAAGGACTACAAAGGCACATACAATGTACGTGGTGACTACCAGTATATGTGGCGTTGGGGCTCGTACTTCGGCCCTTACGGATACCGTTATGACGAAGACGGCGAAATCGTTGATTTCCGTAATGATATCGCTTATCGCAAACAAGCCGGCCAAATCAAAGATACAGCCACTCAGACTCGTATCACCGGTTATATTGATGCAGACCTCTTCAAAGGCTTCACTCTGCACGGAGACTTCACTTATAGCGTAGTTGACCTTCTGAACACTACCCCCTATATGCCCGTTTATGGCTACAACAGCTGGGGTAGCGTTAATGAACCGACCTACATCGTTCCCGAAAGCTGGTCGGATGCTCGTCAGACCAACACCAAGGACGATATGTGGTCAATGAATGTTTACGGTACATACAATCATACTTTCGGTAACGACTTCAACCTGAAAGTTATGGCAGGTGCTACCGCCGAACAAGAAGATTACAATTATCTGTATGTTAAGCGTGACCAACTTCTTGACGTCAATCAGCCTTACTTAGGCCTGACTACAGGTGGTGACGACAAGACCGGTTACTCGATCAGCAACAGCATTTCGCACCGTGCTACTGCCGGTTTCTTCGGCCGTATCAACTTTGACTACAAGGGCATCTACCTCTTGGAATTCAACGGTCGTTACGATGGTTCGAGCAAATTCCCCGCTGATGACCAGTGGGCATTCTTCCCCTCGTTCTCCGCAGGCTATCGCTTCTCCGAAGAAGCTTACTTCCAGCCTCTCAAATCGTGGTGGAACAATGGTAAGATTCGTGCATCCTATGGCTCTATCGGTAATGAGGCTATAGGTAGCAACCGCTTCCTTTCCGTTATTTCCGGTCCTTACTCCAGTTCTTGGTTGACCGCCGGCAACGCTACTACTCAGTATGCAGCTATGCCTACTTTGGTATCTCGTTCCCTTACTTGGGAAAAAGTCGTGACCACCGACATAGGCCTTGATTTGGGCTTCCTCAACAACAGCCTGACTGCTTCATTTGACTGGTACAATCGTGAAACTCGCAACATGCTTGCTCCCGGTGTAGACCTTCCCGCAGTACTCGGCGCATCCTCACCCTATCAGAACAGCGGTACACTTGCAACCAAAGGTTGGGAACTCTCTTTGGGATGGAACCACTCCTTCGGCGAAGCTCAGGTATATGCTACCTTCACCTTGGCTGACGCTAAGACCAAAGTTAAGAAATGGCGTAACGATACCGGTAAGCTCTACTCCTGGACCCCCGCACAAGGTAACTACACCCCCGGCACATACTACGGTGACATTTACGGCTTCGAAACCGACCGCTACTTCACCAAAGACGATATGAATGCTGACGGTACCAATAAGTACGACCAAAGCGCGCTCGAATCCGGATCCTTCACCTACGGTGTCGGTGATATCAAGTTCAAAGACCTCAATGGTGACGGCGTTATCAACTTCGGTAACCCTGATATGATCGAACTTGACGGCAAGACCTACATCCCCGGTCAAGAAGGTTATGAAGAGGCTCTGGCCAACGTAAATCACAAGAGCGTTCCCGTAGGTACATTACGTAACCACGGCGACCTCAAGGTTATCGGTAACACCCAACCCCGCTTCGAATACGGATTCCGTCTCGGCGGCGCTTGGAAAGGCTTCGATATCGATATGTTCTTCCAAGGTGTCGGCAAACGTGATATGTGGGCTTGCTCTGCATTCGTAATGCCTTTCGCTCGCGGCACGGATGCTATCTACTCCAACCAGATGTCCTACAACAAACAGGTAATTGATATGGAAAATCAGTGCCTCACTGGCGAAATCCTCGTTGACCAAAGCAATGATTATCCTCGTCTGTATCCCGGTTGCGATGGCATCGGTAAACTTTCCGGCATCAACAACGGTCGTTACAACTACTATCCTCAATCACGTTATCTGATGAATACCGCTTATCTGCGTCTGAAGAACCTGACCATCGGTTACACTCTTCCCGTCGACATCACACGCAAAGCACTCATTCAGAAAGCACGTATCTATTTCTCCGCCGACAACCTCTGCCTGTTGTACAACGGTATGAAGAAATATCCTCTTGACCCCGAAATCAATGTAGGTACCAGCGGTACAACCCTGAGCCAGTCCGGCATCTTCGCAGGAAACGGTTACTACGGACGTACCACTCCTATCTCGCGTACATTCTCCTTCGGTGTTCAGGTAACATTCTAATCTTAAACGCTAGATAAAAATGAAAAAGATAATTAGTTATGCGGTTGTGTTCGCAATGGGCCTCACTATGGTATCCTGCGATGACTTCCTTAACGACAACCGTTTTCCGCCTACAGACATTTTGGAAAAACCGGAATATTGGTCTAATGCCAATAACTGCCAGCTTCAAGTTGACCGCTATATCGATGAAATATCCAGCGGTTATGGCTCCGGAAACAGCCTCGGCTCGTTCTACTTCTCGACGCTGAGCGATGACCAAGTCGGCAGCAGCTTTGCCAACTGGCATCAACCCACCATTCCCCCGACAGACGGTAACTGGACATATTCGCAGATCCGCGGTGTCAACTACATCATCAATGGTGTACGTAACGCCAATCCCGCACTGCCCGCAGCTACACACGCTAACTACGAAGGCATTGCCAAGCTGGTTCGCGCACAGGCTTACTATGAACTCGTTCGCCGCTTCGGTGACGTCGTTTGGGAAAGCGAAGTTGTCGATCCCTCCGATAACGACATCCTGTACGGTCCGCGTACCAACCGCGACATCGTGATGGACTCCGTCCTCCGCGACCTTGACTACGCTATTGCCACCATCTCTACCCAGAAATCCAAACTTTCCTGGAGTAAAGACCTGGCTCTGGCCATCAAGAGTGAAGTTTGCCTCTACGAAGGCACCTTCTGCCGCTATCGCACCGTTGCCGAAAACGGCATCGCTCCCGATGACGCTCGTGCTAAAAAGTACTTGCAAGAAGCCGCTGATGCTTCCAAGAAACTGCTTGATCGCTATGGCTTCACAGACGACTATCAGTCCATATACAACTCGGTATGGGGAGGTGGAACAAGCACTGTAGATCCCACTAAGAAACTGACCGACTTCTCCGCTAACCCCGAAATCATCTTCGGTCGTCGTTACGACAAGGTTAACGGCCGTCACTCGACTGTTTCGTACACCTGTTCTTCGACCACAACTTCCGGTCTTTCGCTTGACGCTTTCAAGGCATTCTTGTTCCTCGATGGCAAACCCGAAGCTACTACTTCTCTTAACACCAGCCTCGTAGGTGAGAACACCACCTTCGAGATCGGTGGCGAAGATCAGCCCGCTTACTCCATCCAGAAACTTCTTGATGTACGCGACAAACGTCTCTCTATCATCACCGACCCGTATGTATACTACTTCGGTATGAACTGGAGCCGTATGGGCACCTCCGGTATGAACTCTTCGTCCGGCTTCGGTGTTGCTAAGTACGACAACGTCCTGATGCCCGTTACCGAACGTCAAAACACCACTCAGAACTACACTTGCGCTCCTATCTACTGGACCTCCTACATTGCTCTGAACTATGTAGAAGCTAAGGCTGAACTCGGAACGCTTACCGATGGTGATGTTGAGGCTTACCTGAACGTTCTGTATCGTCGTGCCGGTCTGCCCGCACAAACTGTTGCCGGTCTGAACGCTATCAACGACCCCAAGAACGATATGGGCGTATCCAGCCTGATTTACGAAATCCGTCGCTGCCGTCGTTGCGAGCTTATGCTTGACAAGGGCATCCGCTACTGGGATCTTATTCGCTGGCACCAGCTTGACAAACTTGACTCCCAGAAGAACCCCGACATCCTTCGTGGTGCTTACGTAGGTAACGCTACAGTTAAGCCTGCAAGCATGGACGGTGACTACGTTCGTCCTTACGCAAGCCGCGATCGTATCTACGACAAGAAGTTCTATCTTGATCCTATACCTTCGGGACAGCTTGACCTGAACCCGGACTTGGGACAGAACCCCGGTTGGAAATAATGACTGAACTCTAAGGCTTATATTCAAGGATATAACCTAAACGCGATAGGGGCGTGTACCGTAGGTGCACGCCCCTTTTTTTGTCCTTATCCGCAGATATCCGCAGATAAAATCGATTATGGACGGTCGTCCGCTCGCCGTGAGGCATCGTGATCGATGCGGCTCTTGAATATTTTGACGGAAAAGGCACACTTGGACGTAATGTATAGACAAAAACTGAAGACGTAGACTAACTATTTTAGTTGCAGAGGAACGACGTAGCGAAAAATTTCGTAAATTCGCGGTTGCATTCTAACGTTCTCCGCTGCCAACGGAAAACACTACCATAACCAAGCACACCGAAAAGGCTATGATTCACTGTAATGATGCCTCGCATCGGCGTTGTATGACGATGATTGTTTTTGACAGATGGCAGTATTCCGAACCTTATGAAGACATCGAACACACATTGACATCACAATTTTTTTATTGTAGCATTCTAACTGATTAATTGATTGATAATATGAGATTAAACCTACTCGCAAAGATGGTGCGGACAGTGCTCTGCGCCGTTTTGGTCGGAATGGGAGTGTATGCGCCGCCGCAAGCAAGTGCGGGCGTACCGTACCCTAACGACCTATATCTGACCCAACAGTCCGATGTGACATGTACGCTTGTGTCAAATGCGATGATGCTGCGTGCGCGTACTTATTTGAGTAACAATTCCAATTGGACAGCGATTACCGAATCGTCGCTCATGCCTTTCGGCTGGATTAACGGCGCCGGGCAGCGGTCAAACTATTCGGCCACTTTCGGCAATTGCTCATACACGGTCAATCAGGCATACGTCAACGGATTGACTGTTGCACAGTTGCAAAGCATCTTGGCTTCACACCCCGAGGGCGTATGTATATATGTCACCAGTATTCCTCATGCCCAGTGGGTGACCGATATTGAGAATGGTGTGGTATACAGCGCCGACTCGTCCTGCGCTGTTTATTTCGGACGTCGTCCGCTGTCCAATACTTATCAGGGACAATGCTGCGGGTACAATCAAAATACAGTATTGGCCAACGTGACCAGCTACTGGTACGTGTCTTCGTATAATGTGCCTGCAAACACCAGCTATACGACGCCTTCCATTACGCAAGAAAGTCAGAATCTGCCCAACGGCACTTATCGTATAGCCTGCTACAATGATGCCTCTTACGGCCTTGATGTTAACGGCCTTTCCACCGCCGACGAAGCCAACGTGATGATAAATCAGTATAACGGCGGCCAAAACCAGCAGTTCAACGTGACATTCTCCGGCGACCACTACAACATTCAGGCCGTACACTCGGGCAAGTATTTGGACCTCTATCAGGCCAAATCCGCTCCCGGAACCAATGTTCAGCAGTACACCATAGACGGTACCGATGTCCAGAACTGGGTACTCGAAGAGGCCGGCGAAGGTGCATACTATATCATCAACAACAACGGCCTGTATATGGATGTGCAAGATGGCGCAATAGGGAATGGCGTAAATGTCCAAGGATATACCGGCAATCAAAGCAACGCCCAAAAATGGTTCTTCGTGGCTGTCAACGAAACGGCCAAAATACCCGATGGCGACTATCAGATACGATTGGCCTCGAATTATTCCTATGGAGTAGTCGAAGAGACCGGTAAAGCCACCTCCGGCAGCAATGTGCACCTGTGGACGGTGGACGACAATTCGGCCAACCACAAATGGCACGTCACCTATCTGGGCGACGGATATTACTCGATACGCGCCAAGCATAGCGATATGGCACTCAATCTCTACAACGGCTCGTATAAAGGATATGCCAACGCTCAGCAGTACCCGTTTGTCAGCAATGACGCAGCCTCCATGTGGATGCTCAAAGACGCCGGCAACGGCAGCTTCTATATCGTTAATAAGAATGGTCTGTTCCTTGACATATACGCAGCTTCGGTCGCCAATGGTACAAATATCGGCGGCTGGTGCGGCAACTCGAGCGATGCCCAGAAATGGAAATTCGTAGCTGTCAACGGCACGCAGACCGTCAAAGACGGCTACTACAATATTTGTAGCGCATCCAATAGCAATTTCGGCCTTGATGTGGACCGTAAGTCCAAAGAAAACAACGCAAATGTACAGCTGAACTCAATGAACGGCGGCAACAACCAGAAATGGGCCGTCAAGTACCTCGGCAACGGATACTATTCGATAGCAGCCGCCCATTCGCGCAAAGCCCTCGATATGGAGAAAGGCGGCATTGACAACGGCACCAACATCCAGCAGTACACCAATAGTGCCGAATCGAATGACGCTCAGCAATGGATAATCAAAGACGCCGGCAACGGTACCTACTACATCATCAACCGTAAAGGCCTATTTGTGGACATCGCCAACGGCACTATGGCCAACGGCACAAACATACGCGGCTTCGTCGGCAATCGTTCGGTTGCGCAGAAGTGGATATTCTCGGCCGTGGATGTAGACACGGAACCGCCCGTAATCAGCGATGTCAAGATCTCGAACCTCACCAATTCGGGCTACACCGTGACCTGCACCGTCAAGGACAACGAGCAAGTGGTATCAGTCACTATGCCCACTTGGAGCGTCGCCAACGGTCAGGATGATCTTAAGTGGTATGAGGCCACCATCAGCGGCAATACAGCCACCTGCTACATCAAGACCGAGAACCACAACAACGAGTCCGGCATCTACCTGACGCATATCTACGCATACGATGACTTGGGCAATTCGACAAGCACTTCAGCCGGTGAGATCGATGTCCCCGTACGCAACACCGATCCGGACAGATTGCCCGACGGAGTATACCGTATTGCAAGCTACAGCGACGCCAATTTCGGACTTGACGTAGAAGCACTGTCCACGGCCGATGAAGCCAATGTGCAGCTGTACACATACACCGGCGGCAAGAACCAGCAGTTCCAAGTGACCTACTCCAACGGGTACTACCACCTGCAAGCCTTGCACTCGGGCAAGAACCTGGATCTCTACCGCGCCGGCTCGGCTTCCGGAACCAATGTACAGCAGTACGCCGTTGACGGTACGGATGTGCAGAACTGGAAACTACAGAACACCGGCGACGGCGCCTACTATATCGTCAACAGCAACGGCCTGTACATGGACATCACCGGCGGTGTAATAGCCAACAGTACTAACATCCAGGGTTGTACAGGCAATCAGACCAATGCTCAGAAGTGGGTATTCATAGCCGTCAACGGCACTCAGACACTGCCCGACGGCGACTATCAGATTCGTCTGACCAAAGACTTCCGTTACGGCATCGGTGTCCAAGATGCTTCCGACGAGAACGGCGCTAATGTCCAGTTGCAGGCCGTCAACGGCAGCGACAGCCAGAAGTGGACTGTCAAATACCTCGGCGACGGATACTACTCCATACGCGCTAAGAATAGTAGTATGGCCCTCAATATCAACGGTATGGAATATAAGGGCAACCCGAATATTCAGCAGCACACCTTCACCGAAGGCGATGGCGCCTCCGAATGGATACTCCGCGAAGCCGACAACGGCAACTTCTATATAATCAACAAATGGGGTCGATTTGTCGATATCTTCAACGGCATCTTCACCGAAGGTACCAATATCAACGGATGGACCGGCAAATCAAGTGATGCACAGATGTTTAAGTTTGTGGCTGTCGATGGTGAGCAGTCTATCAAAGACGGTGTATACCGGATTCACACTTCGACAGACAGAAATCTTGTCCTTGACGTAGATCACCTTTTGACAGATGACTGCACCAATGTCCAATTGGGCACATCCAACGGCGGCGACAACCAGAAGTGGCGTGTCACCTATCTGGGCAGCGGGTATTACTCCATCGTAGCAGTCCACTCGGACAAAGCTCTTGATATGAAGAATTCCGGAATCAACAACGGCTGCAATGTACAACAGTATGAAAACACGGCAGACACCAACGATGCTCAGCAATGGATCATCCGAGAGACCGGAAACGATAAGGAATTCTATATCATCCACAAATTCGGCCTCTTCCTTGACGTAGCCGACGGCTCGCTTGTCAATGGAGCTAATGTTCAGGGCTATACAGGCAACGGCTCCAAAGCACAACGCTGGGTATTCACGGACGTTGAAACGGGCAGCATCTCAGGCATTGATGGCCCGGCCGTAGGCAAGACCATCCAAAAGGTCGAGTACTACGACGTCAATGGTCGCCTTAGCGAAAAACCGTACGAAGGGTTCAACCTCATCGTCACCATCTATAACGATGGAACCAAGGAAGTCAGGAAGGCGTTTGTGAAGTAAACACCTGAGACATACTCAATAATAATGCCGGCCGGAGAGACAAACTTCGGCCGGCCTTTTTTGCGTGAGTCCAATTGCTGTTGCCTAATTTTTGTGCCGCATTATGACGCGCTATGTCGGTGGAAGTGTGTACCTTTGCAAAAGTTTTTTTGCGTGGCCCGAGCCGTTTGGCTTCGGCCGTATTGCAAGATAATCCGGCACGTAATACCATGTGCCGATAAACAGGTGAAATACAGAACAATGAAGATACTAAAATTTGGAGGTACAAGCGTGGGCAACGTCGAGCGTATACGCCACGTCGCCGATTTGATAAGCGCTCGTGGCTGCAATATGGTCGTGCTATCTGCGATGTCCGGCACGACAAATACCCTTGTTGAGATAGCAGAATACTTGCATAAAGGCAATCAACCCGGAGCCCTCGAAACGCTCAACGCCCTTCAAATCAAATATAACGATGTTATTGCCGGACTATTCGGCGACAATGTCGAGGCACGCAAGGCCGCTACCGAGGCCGTGGATGCCTGCTTGGGATATGTACGCTCGCTCACCAACGAAGACTACTCCGGCGAGAGCGAGAAGGAGATCTTGGCACAGGGCGAATTGATGTCCACTGCGCTGATGAATACCTACTTGCATACTCGCGGCGTGCGCTCGGTGCTGCTGCCGGCTTTGGAATATATGCGCACCGATGCCGGCGGCGAGCCGGATATGAAATATATCGGCAGTCACTTGCGCCGACTTATGGAAATCAATCCGGGCGCCGATTTGTACTTGACTCAGGGATACATCTGCCGCAACGCCGCCGGACATGTAGACAATCTGCAACGCGGCGGCAGCGACTACACCGCATCGCTGCTGGGCGCCGTCCTCGGTGCCGAAGAAATTGAAATTTGGACGGACATCGACGGAATGCACAACAACGACCCCCGATACGTGCAAGGCACCTCGCCCGTAAGCGAATTACACTTCGAGGAAGCCGCCGAATTGGCCTATTTCGGGGCCAAAATCCTGCATCCGTCCTGTGTCCTGCCTGCCCGACTGAACAATATCCCCGTGCGCCTGCTCAATACCATGGAGCCGCATCGCCCCGGCACACTGATACATAATATGCCTTCGACGCGCACCATCAAGGCCGTAGCCGCCAAGGACAATATCACGGCCATCAAAATCAAGAGCGGGCGAATGCTCTTGGCCTACGGCTTTCTGCACAAGGTCTTCGAGACATTCGAAAACTACCGCACCAGCATAGATATGATGGCCACCAGCGAAGTAGGCGTCACCGTCACCATAGACGATGAAAAGCACCTTGCAGCCATCATTGACGACCTCAAAAAATTCGGGACGATCACCATAGACCGTGATATGGTGATTATTTGCGTTGTGGGCGACCTCGAGTGGCACAATACCGGATTCGAAGCCAAGGCTGTTGCGGCTCTCGCCGACATCCCGGTGCGCATGATAAGCTACGGCGGCAGCAATTACAACGTCTCTA
>CAKTOT010000078.1 GCA_934590135.1 uncultured Muribaculaceae bacterium | reverse complement strand
GAATACAAGACAATAGAGCAAATAGGCTCATTTTATGGAGGTCTTACAGGTAAATCTAAGGAGGATTTTGTCGGAGGAAATGCAAAATTTATCACATATCTAAACATATATACAAATCCGTCATTATCATTAGATATAAAAGATACGGTTCGAGTCGCTCCTGGCGAGAAACAAAACATGGTTAAGTATGGAGATATACTGTTTACGGGTTCATCGGAAACTCCTGATGAATGCGGAATGTCTTCTGTATTAACACAAAATACAAAAGAGCCATTGTATCTTAATAGCTTTTGTTTTGGATTGAGACTTGAAACTGTCTCAGAATTCAACTTGGATTTTCTAAAGCACTTGTTTCGGAGTGTGGAAGTTAGAAAACAAATAGCCAAAACAGCGAATGGCGTAACTCGCTTTAATATATCGAAGAAGCTTTTCGCAAAAATAAAGATTCCCGTTCCGCCGATGGAGGTACAGGAGGAGATAGTAAAAATTCTCGACCGCTTCGCGGTGTATGCAGCGGAGCTGCAAGCGGAGCTGCAAGCGCGCAAAGAGCAATATGAATATTATCGCAATCTTTTGCTCACCTTCAACCCCGCCGGCTGCGCCGGCGGGGCCGATGATGAGCAAGAAGGTAGCGTAACTACCTGGGGGGGGCATAGTTGCCCAATCCACTGGAAAACAATGGGAGAGATTGGAACATTCATCCGAGGCAATGGCCTTCAAAAGAAAGACTTCACCGAGAGCGGAGTCGGCTGCATCCATTATGGACAGATTTACACCCATTACGGTACATTTGCTACTGAGACTAAGTCGTTTGTCAGCGAGGCGTTTGCAAAGAAACTTCGCAAGGCGGAAACCGGAGACCTCGTCATTGCCACAACAAGTGAAAACGTAGAAGATGTTGGCAAGGCCGTTGTCTGGCTTGGCAAGGATGAAATCGCTATTAGTGGAGATGCGTATGTGTATAAGCATAATCAGAATCCCAAATATATTGCATACCTACTTCAGACAGAACGTTTCCTTGCATATAAAAGAATGAATGTAAGTGGAACAAAGGTTACGAGAATTTCCGGCGATAGTTTGGCTAAGTTTCCTATTCCCGTCCCGCCACTGGAGTTGCAGGAGAAGATAGTGGCAGTGCTTGACCGCTTCGAGACGCTGGTCAATGACCTCAGCGAGGGGCTGCCGGCCGAGATCGCCGCCGTCAAGGAACAATACGAGTACTATCGCAACCGATTGCTGACTTTCAAAGAAAAAAGCGCATGAGCGAGCTTATACACCACGCGGGCAACTACAAGAAGCTGCTGAGCTATCAGAAGGCAGACGTAATCTATCAGATGACGTGCTACTTCTGCACGCACTTTCTGACGCGTGGCGACCGTACCGTTGACCAAATGGTGCAGGCTGCCCGTAGCGGCAAGCAAAATATCGTTGAGGGCTGCGCGGCATCCGCAACGTCAGCCAAGACCGAAATCAAGCCGGTGAATGTGGCCAAGGCAAGCCTCAAGGAACTGCTCGAAGACTATGAGGACTACCTCAAAGTCCACGGCCATCCGCACCGGGCCGAGGGCAGTGCCGAGTACGAGGCTATGCGCCGTATAGGCCGCGAGCACAACGATGCGGCATACTTCATGGGACCGGTGCAGACCCGTCCGCCCGAGACCATCGCCAATATGGCGATAATATTGTTGAACCAAGCCGACTACCTGCTGTACCGGCAGTTGGAGCGGCTTTCAGAAGACTTTGCGGCGCATGGAGGCTTTTCGGAGCGCATGGCGACCCTGCGGCGCAAGCGTCGCGGCTACTGAGGACCGGGGCATAGGGGACCTTAAAGACCTTAGGGACCTTAGAGCCCTTAAAGACCTTAAAGTCCCTAAGGACCTTATTCTCCACTAAAAGTGACAATGACTATTTGACAGAGCAATTATGAGCAACTACGACCTTATTTCCGAGAATCCCGAGTCGACGGTAGTCGCCGAGTTCGAGGGCGGCTATTACAGCGCCGCGCAGTACCAGAACGAGGCTGCCATGGAGGCCGATTTTATCAAGCGGCTCCAAGCCCAGGCCTACGAGTACCTGCCTATCACTTGCGAAAAAGACTTGATAGCCAACCTCCGAGTGCAAATCGAGCGGTTGAACGGCATCCGCTTCACCGACCGCGAGTGGGAGGGATTCTTCCGCGAGTACCTCGGCAATCCCAACGACGGCATTGTCGAAAAGACCCGCACCATACAGGAAGATCACAAAAAAGTGTTGCGGCGCGAGGACGGCTCATTTGTCAACGTCTACCTGATAGATAAAGAGAACGTACACAACAACCACCTGCAAGTCATCAACCAATACGTGCCCGAAGGCGGCAGCCACGAAAACCGCTATGACGTTACCATCTTGGTCAACGGCCTGCCGTTGGTGCATATCGAGCTAAAGCGTCGCGGCGTGGAAGTCCGCGAGGCCTTCAACCAGATACGGCGCTACAACCGCGAGTCATTTTGGGCCGGGTGCGGACTCTTCGAGTTTGTGCAGATTTTCGTGATTTCCAACGGCACACTCACCAAATATTACAGCAACACCACGCGCGACAGCCACGTCCGACAGCAGGGCAAGGGCAGCAAGAAACAGACAAGCAACTCATTTGAATTCACCTCCTACTGGGCACGCCTTGACAACGAACCCATACGCGATCTTGTCGACTTTACGCAGACATTCCTGTCAAAACACACGCTGCTCAATGTCCTGACCCGCTACTGCGTATTTACGTCCGAAAATATGCTGATGGTCATGCGTCCCTACCAGATAGCCGCCACCGAGGCCATAATACAGCGCATACGCACCTCCACCAATCAAAAGACTTGGGGTCGGCGCGAAGGCGGCGGATACATTTGGCACACCACCGGCTCTGGCAAGACTCTCACGTCCTTCAAGACGGCACGCCTGGCATCACGTATGGACGAAATAGACAAGGTGCTCTTTGTAGTCGACCGCAAAGACCTTGACTACCAGACGATGAAAGAATATGACCGCTTCGAAAAAGGCGCGGCCAATTCCAACAGCTCCACCGCCGTCCTTACACGTCAGCTGAACGATGACAACTGTCGCATAATCATCACCACCATACAGAAACTCAGCAACTTCATAGCCCGCAATGCCAAGCATAAAATATACACGCAACATGTTGTGATGATTTTTGACGAGTGCCACCGCTCGCAATTCGGCGATATGCATCGTGCAATTGTTCGCAAATTCACCAAATACCACATGTTCGGCTTCACCGGCACCCCTATATTCCCGGACAATGCCGGCGCTATCCGCAATGTCAATTTCACCACCACCGAAGGCACTTTCGGCGACCGACTGCACAGCTACACCATCGTCGATGCCATTCGCGACGGCAATGTGCTGCCCTTCCGAGTGGACTATGTGCGCACCCTGCGCCCCGAGGACGAGATAGAACACGAGGCGGTGCCCGCCATCGATCAAGACAGAATACTTAAAGCACCCGAGCGCATCTCGCTCATTACGAAATATATCCTCGATCACTTTGACCAAAAGACCAAGCGCAACGCCCAATACTACGACTTCAGCAAGCTCTCCAATATCGGGGCTGTGGCCAAGTCCAAGTCCGGTATCGAAGAAGTCAAGGTCAAGACCAAGTTGCAGGGCTTCAATTCGATGTTCGCCGTGGCGTCCATACCCTTTGTCAAACTATATTATGCCGAATTCAAACGGCAGATGTCCGAGCTGCCGCCCAATCGGAGGCTGAAAATCGCGACGATATTCAGCTATGCCGCCAATGAAGCCGAAGAAGACTTCGGCGGTGACGAAAACTCCGAGAGCACCGACGGCCTCGACCAATCCAGTCGCGATTTTCTCGAGAAATGCATCGCCGACTACAACAAAATGTTCGGGACAAGCTACGACACATCGTCCGAGAAATTCCAGAACTACTATAAGGACGTATCCCTGCGTATGAAAAACCGCGAAATAGACCTCCTTATCGTGGTCAATATGTTCCTCACCGGATTCGATGCAACGACACTCAACACCCTATGGGTGGACAAGAATCTGCGCATGCACGGACTGATACAGGCGTATTCGCGCACCAACCGTATACTCAACAGCATCAAAAGTTTCGGTAATATCGTATGCTTCCGCAACCTCGAACCGGCCACCAATGCCGCCCTCGAACTTTTCGGCGACAAAGAAGCCGGAGGGCTGGTGCTCATCAAGACTTTCGACGAATACTACAACGGATATGTCAAGAAAGACGGCACTGCCGTACAAGGCTACAGACCCATGGTGGAAGATGAATTGCTGACCGACTTTCCGCTTGACCGGGTCATCCTCGGCGAAAAAGCCGAAAAAGAATTCATCCGCCTGTGGGGTGCCATCCTGCGTCTGCGCAACATCTTGCAAAGTTTCGACCAATTCAAAGGCAAGGAAATACTCACCAACGACCAATACAGAGACTACCAGGGCCTGTACCTTGACCTCTACGAAAAATACCGTCCCAAGCCGTCGGATGCCGTAGACGTCAACGATGACATCGTCTTTGAGATGGAACTTGTCAAGTCCGTCGAAATCAACATCGACTATATTCTGTTCCTCGTTGCACAAAAGAACGGTGATGAGAAACACGATGCCGAGCTGGAAGTACAAATCAAGAAATCCATAGCCGCCACGCCCGACCTTCGCGATAAAGAAGATTTGATTATGCGATTCGTGTCCAATACTTCGGCCGGCATCGATGTCAATGACGAATGGTCGAGATATGTCCGCGAGAAACTCGGCGAGGAAGTTTCCGAACTCATCAGCAACGAGAACCTCAAGCCCGAGAAAACTGTGGAATTTTTGCAGCAATCGTTCCGCGATGGCGAAATCCGCGAATCCGGTACCGGCATAGCCGACATCTTGCCGCCAATCCCCCTATTTGGGGCCGCGGGTGTCAATCGCGAGGCCAAGAAAGCGAAGGTGACCGAAAAGCTTAAGGCTCTGTTCCGAAGATTCTACGACCTTTGCGGCGGCGTATTCCCCGACGCGGACGCGAAATAGGGCGATGGCTGTATGCGCGATAAGGACTAATGATTAGAAAAAACGAGAATTTTTTGGCTGAAAAGGAAAATTGTTCGTATTTTTGCGCAATAAATGTCGCCGAGGGGACTGAAAACTCAGAGGCTCAGGAGATTTTGAGATGCTGAGGCTTTTGAAGGCTGAAAGTCCCGAGGCAGACATGAAACGTTATGGCGAATGCCGTATAAAATGCCGTAGAATTAGACGTTATGGACAATATTTTGCTTTTTTCGACACGCGACGAGCTGACGCGCATACGACTGGAACGTGTGATGTATTTTGAGGCGGATGGCAATTATACTAAAGTTGTGTTTTCCAACGGGTTGACTGCCACACTGCTGACCTCGCTGGCGCATCTCGAGAAACTTATAGCCGGGGTGCTTATCGAGAAAAACAGCATCTTTGTGCGCATCGGCAAACGCTATATAATCAACAGCGCTTACTTGTTCCAAATCAACGTTTTGCGACAGCGTCTGGTGCTGAGCGACTTGATGTCCTCGTATACGGCGACGCTCTCGGTGAGCAAGGACGCCCTACGCAAGCTTAAAGCGCTGTATACCACACCGGTGCGTCGTAATGCGGATGTCGAAGGCGTGCAACCGCGTACGGACACCGAGTCCGCATCACAATAGATTGTCACCGTAGGGACGCAATTTATTGTGCCTGTCCGGCAAAGGTTTATGCTCGGTATAGGTAACATAAAAAGCCGCAAGGTTAGAACATAATATAGGCGGCATAATCTCAGCAAACACATTAGAATATAGACATATATGCAATCTCAAAGCATTATCATCGGCCGTCAGGGTCAGCAACCTACCGCCATCGACGATCTCTCGGTGAGCAAGCGACACCTGTCGGCCGCGCCTATGGCCGACGGACGGTGGTCCATAGAGGATTTGGGCAGCACCAACGGCACTTATGTCAACGGATTGCCCGTGGTCACGGCCATCGTCGATGCCGATACTCCGCTGATGCTCGGGTCGTTGCAGACCACGCTTCGGCAACTGCTGAACCTGGCGCCCGCATCCAAGGCGAAGCCTGCGGCAGCAGCGCCCAAGGCGGCGTCATCAAGTGCCGCTGCCAAGCCCGCGCCGCAGCCCGTATCCGTGCACGCATCCAATCCGACGCCCGTCCCGGCCGAGCCGGCCATCGCCGCCGATGGTAGCGTGTCCATAAAGCACCTTGAGGACGTTTACGAAAAATATCGTCACGACACCTTGGCGATAGCTCGTCGCCGCAATCACGCATCCGTATACCGCATACTGCCTATGGCCATAGGTATGCCGCTGGTGATGGGGCTCGTCGGAATGTTTACGACCGACATCGCCGTCAAGGGTGTATGTATGGGCGGACTGATGGCCCTGGGCTCGGCCCTGACCTTGCGTATGATTCCTATGGGCGACCGCTTGGCCGAAGAGCAATTCGATATCAACCGCCGTTTCCAAGTCGATTACTGCTGCCCGTGCTGTCACAACTTTATGGGCGCTGCCAAGCCCTACGAAGTCCTTGTCAAACAAGGCCAATGCCCGTTCTGCAAGGTCAAGTTCAGAGAATAACCGCCGGACAGTCATAATTCACCCGAGATTGCGTAGGCTCCTGACCCCGCATTGTTCCCATAATTCCCATAATTCCCATTCATCTCACCCAAGATTATGAAAGTCAAGACATACGCCACGGTTCGCCGTCTGTGCCTGCTGACTTTGACGCTGTTGTGCGCGATGGTTTCGCGTGCCTCCACCTATATTGTCGCTGTCGGCATCAACAATTACGAGTATGTCACCTCGCTGAGTGTCTCCGAAGACGATGCCCGCGCCTTTGCCCGAATGTGCAAGTCGTATCCCGACCTGCACGTGGCACTGGTGACCGGGTCCAAGGCCACACGTGCCAACCTCATCGAGGTCATCGGAAGCCATTTTGCCAAGGCCAAGGCTGACGACTCGCTGATATTCTTCTTCTCGGGACACGGCGTGGGAGGCGGCGTAGTGGCTTATGATACGGAAGACGAAAGCGAAAGCGAGATACTGTCCTACAAGGTGTTGGCGCGCCTGATGAAGCGCTCGCCGGCCACGCGCAAGGTCATCATTATCGACTCGTGCCACTCCGGATCGTCACGCAACACCACATCCTCGTCGCGCAAGGTACGCCACAATGTCGGCGACCCCAATACGATACTATTTATGTCATCGCGTACCAACGAGTACTCGCTGGAAGTGCAGGGCATGTCCCAATCGCTGTTTACCTATCACCTGCTGCGCGGAATGCGCGGCAATGCCGATGCCGACGGCGACCGCAATGTCACCGCACGCGAACTCTTTCGCTATGTCAGCGGGGCGGTGCGCCGCGATTCGCGCAACAAACAGCACCCCGTGATGTGGGGCAATTTTGACGCCGGATTTGTAATTATGAAGTATTGATACCGAACTATATGGAAACCGAACAGATACTACGTATCGAAGACATCGCGCGAGTGGAGGCGTATACGCCGCACTTTTCGCGCATGACGGACAAATACCTGTGCTGGCGTCTCGAACCCGGGATGCAGCCCATAGCCACACTCGAACACCCTTTGCGCCTCGATGGTATGGTCTTCGTGATATGTCATCACGGCAGCTTGCGCCTCGAAATCAATTTCCAAGAATACCGGGCGCAGGACAATACCCTGGTAGTCATTAATCCCAAGATGCTCTTCCGGATTTTTGACCTTGACTATTCGGCCATAGATGCATACGTGCTGTTTCTGTCCTCCGACTTTCTGTCTGATGTCAATATCGACCTCAATGCTATCAATATCAGGTCGTTGTTCCAGCAGCGTAGTCCGGTGACCACGCTGACGCCGGCCGAGACTACGCTGTTTACGCGGTTCCTCGAATTGTTCGGCCTCATCGCCGCCAATAACGCCGACAGCGTATATTCGCGCAATACGGCTCGGTCGCTGGTGTCGGCGTGCGTATACCAATTACTCGAATTCAACTTCACGCGCCTCAACCGCATAGAGACGCAAATCGAACAGCCCGTCAATCGCCGCCTGGCTTACGTGCGCGACTTTATGCACTTGGTACACAGCGACTATATGCGCCATCGCGAGGTGTCATATTACGCCACGCAACTGTACATCTCGCCCAAGTATCTCTCGATGATTGTCCGCGAAGCCACCGGACGCTCGGCCTCGGATTGGATAAACGAATTTGTGGTGCTTGAAGCCAAGAACCTCATCAAATTCTCCGGCAAAAACATTCAGCAAGTGGCTTATGCCCTCAATTTCACCAACCAATCCGCCTTCGGCAAATACTTCAAGCATCTCACCGGAATGTCTCCGTCGGAATATCAGAAATCTTAAAAAATCAAAAAAACGGATTTCAGCTCTCGTTTTTTGTTACGTTTTGTACATTTGTACGTCCTAAGTATAAAAGGACATAAGAATGGTATGTCGTGAATCGAAGGATTCGGACATACGAATTTTAGATTCTTAGTCTTCCGACCCCCACGCCGCTTGCTCCCGGGGTCAGTTGACGGACCATAATCCTATCGAAATTGAAGTAAAAGTATATGAACAACCGAATTTACAAACTGCTTGCCGTAGCACTGCTCGTGCCGGCCATGGCACAGGCGCGTCAGATTAGCGGCATCGTACTTGCCGAAAACGATTCAACCGCTGTTGCCGGAGCCGTTTGCGAGCTGAACGCGCCTGAGCGCACGGCGGCTCTCAAGGTCACGAGTGACAACAACGGCGCATTTGCGCTCACCACTCCCGGCAAGAATGCCGCGACACTCAGCGTCACCGCCGTCGGGTATGGCCAGGCCGAAATCGTGATACCCGAGGGTGGCCACGATATCAATGGCTTGAAGATTTACCTTCCGGACATCAAGACACTCGAAGCGGTAACCGTCACCGCCACCGCCACCACGGTGCGCAACGGTCGCACCATAGTCTATCCGTCCGCGCAAGAAGCCTCGGCTTCGGCGTCCTCCGTCGAGTTGTTCCAGAAGCTGCCTCTGCCCGGCCTCACCGCCGACCCCATAAACCGCTCACTGAGCGTCGACGGCGGATCGCCTATGATACTTGTTGACGGCGTCCCTTCGTCCATGAGTGATGTCAATACACTGAAAGCCAAAGATATCGAGCGTGTCGAATACTCGCGCGTCACACCGGCTCGATATGCCGACAAGGGATACAAAGGCTTGCTGCAGATTACGCTCAAACGCCGCACCGATGGCGGCAGCATCGAGCTTTGGGCTCGTAGTGCCACGGCTACGGCTTTTGTCGACGATCAGGTCAATGCCACGTATCACCAAGGCCCGTCGCAATTCAAGTTGTACTTCTACAACTCGTGGCGCAACTACCAGCGCGTATATGACAATACGACACAATCCTACATCGGAGATGACTTTCGTGTAGACCTCAAGTCGCATGACCGCAACCCATTCAATTACGTGACCAATTATTTGCAATTCGGGTATACCTATCGTCCCGACAGCAAGACATTGTTCTCTGCCAAACTCTCCGGAAGCATCAATCCGGGTAGTCGCCGCTATATTACCTCCACCGAGGACTCGTATGCCGGTGATTACGAGAGCACAAGCAAGACCAAAAACAAATACACATCTCCATCGCTCGACCTTTTCTTCAGGCGGGATTTTGACGATGCCAACTCGCTGGAAATACAGGCCGTGGGAACGCTCCGCTTCGAGGATTATAACCGCCTGAATACGTATAATATCGACCCGGCCAATCCGCAGATTTACGAAGTCGAAATTGACAATACTCGCCGCTCGCTTATCACCGAAATTGCTTATCGCCACAGATTTGCGAATGCTTCGGAACTCGGCGCCGGATTTCAGAATACGCTATCGCACAGCCGCAACAAGTACATCGGCACCGATTACCGCCCCATACTTACCGAGAACAACAATTACGGCTATGTAAACTACAGCCTTACAGTCAATAAGTTCAACTTTTGGGTAGCCACCGGCGTCAAAATCTTCCGGATGGAGAACGGCGAGCACAAGCGCGACTTTGTACGCAATCTCACCAATGCCAATATCAACTGGAACATCAGCGACAAATGGGGACTTCAGGCCAATTTCAATTACTCGCCGAGCATTCCCGGCCTGTCCGCACTGACCGACTACGAGCAGCAGACTACGCCCTATCTGATAGACAACGGCAATCCCAACCTCAAAGTGGCCGAGTACTTCAACTACCGGCTGATGGCCTCGTTCGCGCATAAGAAGTTCTTTGCTTCGCTGACAGCCTATTACAACCACGCAAACAATCCCCGTACCGACGAATACTTCTACCTCGGTGACAAGAAATTCCTGAGCCAAACGGTCAATTACAAGACAAACGAGGGCGCGGGCGCCTCGCTGCAAATGAAAGTCAGCGGTATCGCCGGATTCGGCGCCAACGTGCGTCTTGATGTCGATTGGACTCATACACAGGGCACGACTTGGAATAAAAATCTGACGACGTTCTATGCCTACGGCAGCTTCTGGTGGAGTCGCGGCCCGTGGACCATCTCATATTGGCGCAAAATTCCGTGCAAAAACCTCCACGGACCGTATATCGGCAAGGAAGAAAACGGCGACGGCCTGTCCGTCACCTTCCGCCCCGACAAGCACTGGATGCTGCAAGCCGGATGGTGGTATATGTTTGCCCGCGGTACCGAGTATCCGCAATGGAACATTTCGACAACGGCACCGGCATATATCGACCGCTACATCAAGGATAACTCCAATATGGTGGTGATTACGGCCAGCTACACCGCCGACTTCGGCAGCATCTTCCGCAGCGGCCGCCGCAGCCTCAACAACGTCGACAACTCCTCGTCCATACTGCAATTGTAGTCAAGTCTCTGACGGCAAAAGTCCGTTATATCGCATAAAGAGCGCGTCCTGCCGTAATAGCCGACAGGACGCGCCTTTGCGTTATTTAACATTTTGTTATTACCCAAAGTCTCGCTATATCAAAAAAATGTGCTAATTTGGCCGAGCCAAAAGAAGCCCCCTCCGAGCCAAAAGAAGCCCCCCTCGCTGTCGCTTAGGCAGTAACAGGATGTTCCCCGAACACAAGTGGCAGTGCGGCGAC
>CAKTOT010000077.1 GCA_934590135.1 uncultured Muribaculaceae bacterium | reverse complement strand
GGTATGTCCTTGTCTTCACGCAAGGTCAAAGGCGGTATGGGCCTTAATATTGGTATCGGATTGGTGCTCAGCTTCGGATACATTCTGTTTATGACTGTCACACAGACCTTTGCCCTATCCGGTCTCACATCCGCAATGGTAGCAATGTGGATTCCTAATGTATTGTTCTCGCTTATAGCACTCGTGCTTTACATTCGTGCACGGCGCTAAGCAATACAGTCACGAAAGAACAACCTCCTCCGCTTAGACGACTTGCTAATTCACTGCGCATAAATCATTTAGCAGCAATATCATGCTACATACCGGAAGAACATACCATGTTAAACGGATATGCAATCGTGTCGCCTGATACACGCGAGCTGCCCTGTGTCTATGAGTTGTCAATATCTAAGTACCATACGATGTCTATACAACAACACATTCGGCTCATCCGAAAAGTCCGGCCGGCATAATCAAACGTCAATCATAGTAGTATATCACGCATAGCAGCACGCCACAAAACAGTACATCAAACGCTGTCGTACGCCATTCACAGACACACGCCAAGCGCGCATAACCATACATTGGAAATGCCGCGACAAAGACGCGTCACATACTATCACGCATCGTCATCATCGTCATCATCATCAAAGCCGAGAAACCAATCGCCCTCGAAGGCTTGTTCACGAAAGTCACGTAAGTCGCGCCCTTCTCGCTTAGTGGGACGTCCCAAGCCTTTTCGCCTATCCACAAAACCACTGACCGCTATAATATCGAGCAAGTCATACTGGCTTTGAGGCGTCAGGTTCTCAAGATACTCGGGAACAAGACGCGCCCCAAGTCGATTTTCGGTAAGTCCCTTGACGCGAAACGTGTATGTCACCGGGGGCTTGCGAACATATATCGTGTCACCCACCTTGATCGTGCGCGAAGGCTTGGCTGCGGGCGCATCCTCCGCCCCCACACTCACGCGACCTTTGCGACATGCATCGGTACTGATAGTGCGGGTCTTGAAAATACGCATAGCCCACAGCCATTTGTCCAGCCGAACTTCTTCTTTGGGCATGTCTTCAATCCTTTTTATATAACGAGATAATCAATCACGATCGCGCTGACCGAAGCGGAATCTGGGACGCGGAATGTTAAACTTGCGCAAATATTGGCGCACAGCTGTCATAGTGGCATTGGCGCTTATCGTCTTCGGTTTGATGGCTGCATGCAACCATTCGCGCAACTTCGAGGGGCGTGAAGTGTCATTGATGTTTACCGGATCTTCATTGTCCTCGCTGACATAGAGCTTGGCCTGGCGTTCGCCACGCAATACGGCAAGTGCATTCTCGGCAAGAGACTTCAGTTCGTTCTCTCCCGGATAGACATATATAGGTGCTATAAAGTCTATATGCTCGGCAATAAAGTCGGTGATGCGTTTGCTGTGGGCCATACCGCCGGTAATAAGGATTGCATCGACATCGCCTTTAAGCGCTATAGCCATAGTGCCTATCGCCTTAGCCACGGTATAGCACATAGCTCGCAACACCAGCATGGCGTGCAGGTCACCATTGTCTATACGCTCGAGCACCTCAGGCACACTCGTGGTACCCAGGTGAGCCATCAATCCGCCGCCACCATGCACCAAGCGGTGAAGCTGTTCCTCGGTATATTTACCGGAAAAACAAAGCTTGATAAGCGGTCCGGGAGGTAACGAACCCGAGCGTTCGGGCGAGAATGGCCCACAGCCATCCAAGGCATTAGTGGTATCCATCACTCGTCCGCGACGATGTGCACTGGCTGTTATGCCGCCGCCAAGATGACAGACTATGAGGTTCAGTTCTTCGTAAGGGGTACCGTTCTCTTTAGCAAAGAGGCGTGCTATAGCCTTTTGGTTGAGCGCATGGAACACCGATTCGCGTGGCAACTCGGGCACACCGCTGATACGTGCATATGGAATCATCTCGTCTACGACAACCGGGTCGGCGATATATGCCTTGACACCTATCTCGTGTGCGATCTCGCGTGCTATGAGTCCGCCAAGGTTGCTGGCATGTTGTACTCTGGCGTTTATCAAATCGTGCGCCATATCGTCATTGACCTCGTAGACACCACTTTCGACCGGTTTGCTTACGCCACCGCGTCCGATTACGGCATTTATGCTTTTGAGATCGATATTGTGTTTGGCAAGGGTATCTTCTATGAGATCCTTACGCCACTCAAACTGGTCGGGCACAGTGGCAAAACGAGCAAGATCCTCGGGCTTATGAGCCAAAGACGTTGTCAGTATAGGTTGGTCGTCATCGTATACGGCAATTTTGGTCGATGTCGATCCGGGGTTGATGGCGAGAATACGGTACATATATAATATACTATATGGTATTTGAAAATATTATATGGTTAAGACAAGAAACTTCCCGAGTATACACCATACGCAAATAAGGCTATATAATCATCGGGAAAGTCTATCGAATTTATTTCTTGACAGACAGACAAGCCAAAGCGATGGAATAAAGCTTGGTCTTGGCTGTATCTCCACGAGAAGTCAATACGCACGGGACCTTGGTGCCTACGACGAGTGCCGCAATTTCGGCTCCGCCAAAGTGTGAAGCACTCTTAAAGAATACATTGCCTGATTCGATATTGGGGAAAAGCAGGCAGTCGGCATGTCCGGCTACGCCATGGCTACCTTGTACCTTTTTCTGCTCGGCAGCCTCGGTATACATAGCCACATCCAAGGACAACGGGCCGTCAATCTCAACATTACCCAGCTGTCCGCGGTCTCCCATCTTTGCGATGATAGCAGCCTCTGTGGAAGATATTACAGACGGCAACAATTGCTCACTGCACGAGATTACCGCCAATTTGGGCCGCTCGATACCGAGCGAATTAGCCACCTGTGTCAGATAGCGAACCAAGACTGTCTTTTGCTTGAAATCGGGCGCCGGAATCACAGCTACATCCGAAATCACCAACAGTCTGTCAAAGCCCGGAAGCTCGACCACGGATACATGACTCAGAGTGCCCTTGGGCGGGAACAAGCCGGCGTCTTTATTAAGGATGCCGCGCATATATTTGTCCGTCGATACCAAGCCCTTCATCAGCACATCGGCATTGCCGGTCGCCACGGCTTGCACAGCTAGATTTACACATTTTACGGGGTCTGCCTCGTCTATAATGGTGAAGTCGGACGCGTCTATACCCTCGGCACGGCACACATCCAGTATCACACTCTTTTCTCCGTATATCGTGGGCAAGACCAGTCCTTCTTTATAGGCGTTGTACACTGCCTGAAGTGTGTGCGAATCTTGGCCATAGGCGACTGCAAGACGACGGCGACCGCGTGCGCGTGCCTCGTCTACTATTTGCTGAAGTTTGGTTATCATATTAGTATTGTATCTTTTAGAGTGCTCGACAAGGCTCCGGCCCTGCCTATTATGGAAATTATTCTTTTATTAATTGCAAATGTACGCATTTTTTCGGTGCAAACTACGACATTGACACTATTATTATTTGTTAAACCATGTCCATCGGCATATCTTAGCATCGTTTTGTTAGCTCGAATATTGCAATTATACCATTACAAGAGAGGTTACGACATTTCATACTGTCAATATTTGCGGCAGCGATATACCTCATCCGGATACTTCAATCACGAGGAATTATCCCGCGATATTAACAACTATTGTACTAATTTTCAGAAGAAAAACACGCCAAATAGTTAAAACCAATATCGATTCATTAAAATTTGTTCAAAAGAACTAATTTAACTTACTTTAACCATACATGTAACTAAAATGTCGTAAATTTGAACATCGGAAATCAGAAGGATTTGACAAGCTCTATTATCCGATGCTATCCTGTTACGGGCCGAGGTCAGTGCTAATGCCACAAACCATCCGTACACCCGCCAATAGAACAAAACAGAAGAACATTGCACTTTTTTGCCAATTCAATAATTATCCCACCTAATTTCATCCATAAACGCCAATGAACACATATATATTAGTAATTGATGACGAGGATGCATTGTGCGAAATCCTACGTTTCAGCCTTGAAAAAGAAGGTTACAGAGTAAAGACCGCCTCCAGCGCGGACGAAGCACTGGCTATGGATCTTTCCGTATTCGACCTTTTCATTGTAGATATTATGATGGATGGCACCAACGGCTTTGAATTTGCGCAACATCTGCGCAGCGTCCCCGAGCTGGCAAACAAGCCACTTATTTTCTGCTCGGTACTTGAAGACGAAGACGACAAAGTCAAGGGCCTGAATATCGGCGCTGACGACTACATCACCAAGCCATTTTCCATCTCGGAAGTCATTGCGCGCGTTCGCGCCGTACTGCGTCGAACCATGGTACAAAAACAGCAACTGGCCACAGAATTTGCCAAGGCTGCCGCACTCAATCCTATGGCACAGTACATCCCCACACCTATTACAAAGCCCATCATCGCCCCGGATCTGGAGCCGCTCATCAAAGTCAACGGATTGTCGCTGGACCCCAATACCAAGGGATGCCAAGTGGATGGCCGCGCTATGCGCTTGACACGCACCGAATACGGGCTGCTGCTATTCTTCATGACACACCGTCACCGCGTATACACCCGCGACGAAATTATACGACATGTTTGGGATGATGGTGTAGTGATAAGCGAGCGAACCATTGACACCAATATCACACGTCTTCGCAAGCGTTTAGGCCCGTACGGCAAATATATCTGCACCCGCTCGGGATTCGGATATGTGTTTGAAGAAGGGTCGCGTTAGTTACGCCTGGCGCCTATTTATACCGCGCGTTGCCATGGTTACGGCCCTACTCATAACCATGGCGATGTGGCAGGTATTTCGTGAGCGCAACTACCACCGCGAATTTGTCGAGCAACAACTGGGATACGTCGTCGAACGCGCAGCCAACTGCTACAGCGCCGGAGTATCCATACCGCAGTTCCTCGACTTTGTACACCAATATTACAGTCGGCACACCTTCTCGCGAGGCATACGCGTATCCATTTACGAAACCGGCACATGGAAGCCTCTATTTGTTATGGGGCAGCCGTATAGTATGTCCAAATCCGACATACAGCGTATTACCTCCAATCCGACAAAAGCTTCGATATCCTCCGAGGAATTATACCCCGGGGCTGCTTCTGACTACATATATCGTGGCGCTATCAGTCCTGACGGCTCGGTGGCAGTCTTGGCTTCCGTGCCTATGAATACAGCCTTAGACGATTACATCGAGGGCAACACCAACGAGGTATGGATTATCGCCGCCATATTTGCGCTGATTATCTTTGTCAGCGAAGGTTTTACATCGTGGCGAATAGGTCGCAACATCAAAATTCTTCGCAGCTTTGCGCAACGAAGTACTATGGATCCGGACTTCGTCCCGCACGATAAGTTTCCACACGACGAACTCGGTGATATCGCCCGACAAATAGTCACGATGCACAACGAGCGCTTGGCCGCCAGACGAGAGCGCGACCATGAGCACGAAATAGCCCTCAATGCCATACGCGAAAAAGCACGACAAAAACGCCAACTCACCAATAACATTAATCACGAGATCAAGACACCTATAGGTGTCATCAAAGGTTATCTTGATATACTTGCCGATGACAATAGCCTCCCGGAGAAAACTCGCACCGAATTTATCCTCAAAGCACGTGCCTACGCCGACCGTCTCATCAATCTGGTCAACGATATCTCGGCTATAACAAGACTCGATGAAGGCGCCGGAATCATCGTAACCGAGCAGGTAGACTACCACGATGTAGTATATACCGTATCCGAAGATATTACAACCAGTGGCGTACTCAATGGCCTTACATTTTCCTTTGACGTACCGATAGGTACTCTGGTCAAAGGCAACCACGCCCTACTGTCGGCAATGCTGCTCAACTTGGCCAAAAACTCGGCCAATTACTCTCACGGCACTTATTGTCGCCTCGAGATGTACCAACCTTCTGCCAACGAACTACCATCATGCACTAAGGCAGACTCAACACATGCCACAACCCAAGGCAACGCGGCCAACACCGACTCCGACAGTTTTTACTACTTCAGGTTCTACGATGACGGCGTCGGCGTACCACAGGAGCATCTATCGCATATCTTCCAGAGATTCTATCGAATTGAGAGCGGACGAGGACGCAAATCCGGCGGCACAGGACTCGGACTGGCCATCGTATACAACACCATTACAGCCCACGGAGGCACAATCAAGTCCGCAATACACCCCGGTGGAGGTCTCGAAATAGATTTTTCGCTCCCAAAATGGCACAACAACAGCCTGTCAGACAGCGCATTACATAATGTCATTGATAATTAATATATTTGTATTAAAATCTCAATTATGATGTGACATTGCTCCACTAATTTTGCAGCGTAGGAAGTCAACAACAGTACTTCCTCCTAAATTTGAAATCTATCCTAAGAAGCAATCCGACACATAGACTTACAACCGTTTTTTTCATTTAGAGTTAAACAGAGTATTAAGGGAGAAAGCAGGTCGTCGTGAAGACGCCCTGCTTTTTTTTGTATACGACCCGTTCTACTTCCGACGTTCTTTCAGGATGCTCGAACACTCAAATGCACTGAACACTCCGAGGTGCCATTATCAACCCAACTTCTTAGGCTCTTATTACGGCTCACAGCCCTTTGTTACGTCAGCCGTTAAGACTGCCCAGACCCGAGCCGCACCTGTCCCTATCCAATATCCTTGACACTCCTTGGCCTCTATTTCTCATCATCAAAATGACCACCACTTCCGCAATGAACTAAGCGAATAATACCAGTCGACGTTGAGCGGTTAGGGCAAACAGCAAACGCAATCCGACCGAAATCTATGCCGATAAAATCGCTGAGTCCCATCCCGCCCCGCGCCACCAAGCATCTTCAGCCGTAGCTTCGTTAAACACGCCGTAACGTCCCGTTCGCCTTATCCGGACCTCATAACGAAGCCAATGTACCTGTCTCGCAATGCAGCAATCGAAAAGGCATTGTTGCCGACTGATAAGACTTAAAAAGTGAGGGCGCACCCATATACGGGCACGCCCTCGCTTATATACGATTACGATTGAAATGTATTATTCGGCTTCTTTGCGTTCTTTTACAGAATCCATTCCGGCTTGGTCGCCAAGAATGTAGTACGCTTGCTCAAGGAAGCTCAAGCATATACCGCGATTATTTTTGTCAAGCTTGTAAGCTTTCTCGAGGTAATCGATAGATTCGCGAAGCAAGGGATCAACATTTTCGCTCTTATACTTGGCGAAGCTGCCACCGCTACGGTCATTGAAGTTGTCTTGAGCTTGACCGGCTTTTTCGAGTATCGTTGCGCCCAAATACAGATTGGCCAAAGAGTTGTCTGCATCGATGGACAATGACTTTCGGTAAAGTTCCTCGGCAGTAGCGTTATCTCTTTTCTTGGTGTAGATAAGACCCTTGAGAGCGATATACTGCGCATTGTTGGGATCTGCAGCGGCAGCGGCATCCAATTTCTGGAGAGCTGTTTCATAGTCCTCCTTCATTATATAGATGTTGATGATGTTGTTGATGAAGCTGGGATCTTCCTTGCCGTAAAGTTCGTTGCCTTTAGTTGCAAATTCGAGCATTGCATCTTCGTCTTTTGCGTTATTTGCAACCGCCACAGCATATTCGAATACGTCTTTCTTGGTATTGCCTTTGGCGATAGAGCCACGGAAAGATTTAACGGCAGCTGCAAAATCGTCCGCCTGCCAAGCGGCCAGTGCCTGGTTGTAGTATACCTGAGCAAGCGTAGAGTCGGGATAAACCTTAACGTCCTTTGCCAGTCTGGGATTCTCGGGTATTGTCAGGAATATCTCCCACGCACGATAAGCATTCTTGAAGTCTTTGGCATTCCAGAAATCAAGGGCTACGAAGTTGTAGTCGTTATAGTGACCGGCGATGGTATTGTAGATCTCCTTAGAATACTTGGTCTTCACCTTGCCTTTTTCGGTGATAACGGTATCGCGAGCGGCAGCCTTGAGGAAATAGTCATAACCGCCGAGAAGATTCTTGGCCATCACCAGTTCGTCGCCTTCTTTGAGGAGTCCGAACTGCTTTTTACCAAGCATGTCGTCATAGATTTTGTACGCAGTCTTGCCGGGAATAAAGTATGTAATGGCTTGGTCCTTGGTCTCGGGATTCTGAGTAGCGGGGGCCATTATCTGTGCGACTTCCTCAAAGGACTTGCCATCTTTCATGGCCTTCTCGGCGTCCTTTACCACGGCTTGTTGCGCACTCACGGTCAGTCCTGCCAATAAGCAGGCGCTTAAGAGGCTAAGCTTTTTCATAATCGGATGGATGGTTGTTAGGTTGTGTTATTTTTAGTTGTTTATTTTTATTCTATTTATTATCGAGTATATATTTTAGACTTGCAAATACATCATTGGTTTATTCAACGGTTTCATCTGTCGAATCAGTCTCGGTGTCCTCGGTGCTGTCATCAACGTTATCCTCGGCATCAGCCTCGTTGACGGCCTGAGCTTGTTCGATTTCGTCTGCGCTCACGGTTACCTCTCCGGCTTCTTCCTCTGGATCGGTGGGCACGGCGCAAGCCGATGCAATCTCGTCGTCGCGGCGATTAAGATTGATGATACGCACGCCCATAGTCGAACGGCTGAGCACGGGGACATCGGCGATACGTATGCGCAGTGCAATACCCGAGCGGTTGATGATCACCAAGTCTTCCTCGTCGTTGACGCTGAGGAAGGCCACCAGTTCGCCGGTCTTTTCGCTGCGTTTCATCGTAAGCACGCCCTTGCCACCACGGCCGGTGATGCGGTACGGATCGAGCGGTGTACGTTTGCCCATACCTTTTTCGCTGAGGGCAAGTATGGTATTGTTGCTGTCCGGTGCTATGGAAATCATACCTACCACTCGGTCGGCATCTCCATCGAGGGTCATACCGCGTACGCCCGTTGACACACGACCCATCTGGCGTATCTTGCTTTCTTCAAAGCGTATGGCACGGCCACCGCTGTTGGCCAACAAAATTTGCGAGTTGCCATCGGTGAGTTGTACGCTTACAAGGCGATCGCCGTCGCGTAGCACTATAGCCTTCTTACCCTTGGCCATCACGCGTGCATACTCGGCCAATGAGGTCTTCTTGACTATGCCGCGCTCGGTGGCAAACACAAGGTAGTGGTTATTGATATACTCCTCGTCGTCCAGACGCTTGCAGGCCATGAATACGTTGACCTTATCGTCAGGTTCGATATTGAGCAGGTTTTGCAAAGCGCGTCCCTTGCTGTTCTTGGCACCTTCGGGCAACTCAAATACTCTCATCTTGTACACAAGGCCGTGACCGGTGAAGAAGAACATCGTGGCGTGCATTGAGGCCGTATATATATGCTCTATGAAGTCCTCTTCGCGTGTATTGCTGCCCTTGGCACCTACGCCGCCGCGATTCTGAGCGCGGAATTCGCTCAGCGGTGTACGCTTGATATATCCGAGGTGTGAGATGGTAATAATCATATCATCGTCCGCATAGAAGTCTTCAGCATTGAAGTCGCCGGCTGTGTAGTCAATATGTGTACGACGCTCATCGCCGTATTTCTCCTTAACTTCCTCAAGGTCGGCAATCATCACTCGACGACATTCGTTTTCGTCATCAAGGATAAGCTGCAGTTCGGCAGCATATTTGCGGAGCGATTCTCTCTCGTCTTCAAGTTTGTTTTGCTCGAGGGCTGTAAGACTGCGCAAGCGCATCTCGACTATGGCATTTACCTGCATGTCCGTAAAGCCGAAACGCGCAATCAGTCGTGATTTGGCCTCTTCTACATCTTTAGACGAACGGATTATCGAAATCACCTCATCAATATTCTGCGATGCAATTATCAAGGCGTCCAATACGTGAATACGATCCATAGTCTTATTCAGACGGTAGCGTGTGCGACGTATGGTTACCTCGTGACGGTGAGCGGTGAAGGCTTCGAGTATCTGCTTCAAGTTAAGTGTACATGGACGTCCATCGACCAGTGCCACATTATTGACGCTGAAAGACGACTGCATAGGCGTCATCTTGTACAACTTATTGAGCACGACATTCGAATTGGCATCGCTGCGCAGCTTGATGACTATGCGCATACCTTCGTGGTCGGTCTCGTCGTTGACATCTGCGATACCTTCAAGCTTTTTATCGTTAACCAACTGGGCAATATACTTGACCAATTCGGCCTTATTGACACCGTAAGGTATCTGGCGTACAATGATGGATTCGTGCGAGGCCTCGGATTCGATCTCGGCCACGGCACGCACAACTATACGACCGCGCCCCGTGTGGTAGGCCTCACGTACGCCATTGTATCCATAGATGATTCCACCGGTGGGAAAATCCGGTGCCGGGATATAATGTATAAGCTCGTCTATGGTTATGTCCGGGTTGTTGAGCAACGCTATCGATGCGTTGATGGCCTCGGTGAGGTTGTGAGGCGGCATATTGGTAGCCATACCAACGGCGATGCCTGCGGCTCCGTTGACCAGCAGATTGGGGAAACGCGACGGCAGTACCACCGGTTCCTTGCGCGAGTTGTCGTAGGTAGGAATAAAATCTACGGTATCATCATCAATGTCCGTGAGCATTTCCTCGCCGAGACGAGCCAAGCGAACCTCTGTGTAACGCATAGCCGCCGCACCGGCGCCATCGACATTACCGAAGTTGCCGTGTCCGTCAACTAACATGTAGCGCATCGCCCAACTTTGGGCAAGGCGTACCACCGTTCCATATATAGATGAATCTCCGTGGGGGTGATATTTACCCATAACCTCACCCACACAGTTGGCTGATTTCTTATGGGGTTTGTCATACGTGTTGCCCATTACGTCCATACCATAAAGGACGCGACGCTGAACGGGCTTGAGGCCGTCTCGAGCATCCGGCAAAGCACGCGACACAATTACCGACATCGAATAATCGATGTAGGCAGATTTCATCTCGTTTTCGATGTTAATCTGTATTATATGATCGTCTTCGAGCATGCTTGTTTATATGGTTATTTAATTATTTATCAATAGCTTAGAACGACTGCACGATTCAAAACCGTCAGAAGCTGCCAAATAAGCATACAAATTTACGCATTTTTTTCGAGATAACGCTCATACGTGCTTTTATCAAAACCAAAAATTACCCAAAAAAGCCTAAACAGGCATCACACATACGCCTTTGGCACGAATATTGCACACATATATGGGAG
>CAKTOT010000076.1 GCA_934590135.1 uncultured Muribaculaceae bacterium | reverse complement strand
AGAACGGGCGATACGGCGTATGCATCGGATGCCTTAGCAGCGCCACTGACGTATGCGCTGGCTTTCAGACCGTACTTGGAGTCGATGGACCAGGGGTTGAAGTCGGTAGTTGCTTCGAAAGTGAAGCCGCAGTCTTCGGCCTGGCAAGTGCTTTCGTATACGACGTTGCTTGCGTCTACAACAGTGAGGGTGTAGGATGCAGTGCCTGCGTAGTATTTGTCGTTTTCGGCGGTTGCTGCGGTGATGACGGTAGTGCCGACAGCCTTAACGGTTACGACACCGGCAGCGTCAACAGTTGCTACATTAACGTCAGACGAAGTGTAAGTAACAGCGGCGTTAGTGTCCATAGTGAGGGCGTTGGCGGGAGCGGCTTCGCCGAGGTTGGCGGTTACGGCATCTTCAGCGAATTTGAGGTTGGCGTCAAGTTTGCCGCCTTGTTTGGCTGCGGAAACTTTGACATTCTTGATTTCCCAAGTACCGGCGATTTCGGCGGTGGAGATGTAGTGGAAACCAATCTGGATCTTCTTGCCTACGTATGCGCTGAGGTCGGCTTTATCCTCATAATAGTTCCAAGAGAACGAAGCGGGAGTGGTGATGTCGGCGAGCTTGGTCCAAGCGGTGGCACCTTCTTCGCGAACAACGAGTTCTACGTAATCCTTAGCATTGGCAACGTCAATCATAGTGCCGTTGAGCCTGAACTGATTTAGAGCGTGCTCGTATGCCATTTCGGCGGGAGCGATACGACCGGTGAGGTCGAGAACGGGCGATACGGCGTATGCATCGGATGCCTTAGCAGCGCCACTGACGTATGCGCTGGCTTTCAGACCATATGTCGCGTTGATGGACCAGGGGTTGAAGTCGCCTGCTTCGAAAGTGAAGCCGCAAGCATCGGTCAGACAGTCGTTTTCGTAGATAGTGTTACCGGCGGTTGCAGGATCTACAACAGTAAGAGTATAGGAAGCTTCACCGGCTTCGAAGTCGTCGGTAGCTTCGGTCTCGGCCTTGATGACGGTGGTACCGGCAGCTACGATGGTGACAACACCGGTGGCGGCGTTGACGGTAGCGACATTCACGTCGGAAGACGAGTATACGGCAGCAGCATCGGTGGCATAGCTGAGTTTGTTTGCGGGAACGGCTTCACCGAGCTTGACGGTGATGGCATCCTGCTCAAACTTCAGACCGGCGGGGTCCTTAGCGGCAAAAGCTTTGTCGGTGGTGATGGTCAGGGCGTCAAAGCAGAATTGACCGGCCTTTGTAGCACCGTCTGTACCGAAAGTAGCCTTATCACCTACGGTGAAAGTAATGGCGTTGGCCGAACCTGCCCAAGAGCAGCTTCCGGCAGCTTCCTTAACTTCGCCTACCGAAGGAGTAAAGTTGGACTGGCGATTGAGACCTTTCTTGGAAATAGTAAAGTTGATGGCGGTGATATTGACACCTGCGGGGGCGGTAACCGTCATCGTACATTTTGCATAAAGGCGAAGGTCGCCTGCGGCGTTATAAGCAGGAGCTGTCTGACCTTTATTCTTGTCAGTAGTGAATGTAAAGCCCTGGGCTGTGAAGCTCGACACATCGGTCGGAGCTACATCCTTCATCGTGATGGTGTAGTCAGCGGCAAGTGCCGAAGCACCGGCGAGAACTACAGCAGCGAGGCTGAGTAAAAACTTTTTCATAAAAGATTGTTTTGGTTAATAATAGATATGTTTTTTATTATATTTTCAGCATCCTATCTTCAGTCTCAACATTCTTGCGACCATTTGTCAATGCATCCGGTTTCATGGCGTTGAGGCTTTTAGATAGTACGTTGCAAAGATACGCAATAATCTCTATTGTTGATATATAAATTTGGTTAATCTTTAAACGATTTAACATTAACGGAGGGTTAAACGCGTACTAAAGGCGGATGTCCGCACTTCGGAAGGCACTATCTTAGGCACTTTTCCGAACTGCGGACATCCGTCAGTCTTATTTCATAATAGTTGTCGCCCTTTCTTGCGGCAAGATACATCGACTCGCCGTGGCGAGGACGTCACGTCAGGCGAGTACGGCAGCACGAAGTGCATCCAGGGCTTGGACAAGGTTCTCCTTATCTTTGCCGCCGGCTTGAGCGAATCCCGGTTGGCCGCCGCCACCGCCTTTAATCAGCTTGGCGGCAGCGCGTACAATATTGGACGCATTGAGGCCGCCTTTGACGAGGTCATCGGTGAGCGCAACTGTCAGCTGAGGCGTGCCGGCCGGATTGGTCGTAGCGGCAATGAATGCCGTGCCTTCGGGCGAGTCGCGGCGCACGGCCATAGCCACGGCCTTGGGCACTTCCGGAAGTCGTAATCCGCTCATGCTCACTATGCGAATGCCGTTTTCGACAGGTGCTTTTTCGAGCAGACGTGCGGTCAAAGCATTGACGCGCTCTTCAAAATACTGCTGTGCTTGTTTTTTGAGCGTAGCATTTTCCTCGATGGCGTTGCGCAAGGCCTGCACGGCGTTGGGTACGTTGTTGAGCAGAGCGTTGAATTGACGCAAGTTATCACTAATCGAGTCTATCATATCCTCGACATGCGATGCGGTGACGGCCTCGATACGGCGCACGCCGGCAGCGACACTGCTTTCGCTCAAAATCTTTATCATACCGATATTGCCGGTATTGGCTACATGGGTACCGCCGCACAACTCAATGCTGTCGCCGTATCGTACCACACGAACTCGATCGCCGTATTTTTCACCGAAGAGTGCCATAGCGCCCATTTCGCGCGCTTCGGCTATGGGGCAGTCACGACGCTCGTCCAGAGGTATAGCCTTGCGCACAAGCGTATTGGCGATACGCTCGGCACGTTGCAACTCCTCGTGCGTAACTTTCTGGAAATGTGAGAAATCAAAGCGCAATGAGTCTTCCGTGACATACGAACCTTTTTGTTCGACATGCGACCCGAGCACCTGACGCAGAGCGTAATGCAGTAGGTGAGTGGCCGTATGGTTGCACTCTATCTGCCGACGACGCTCGACGTTGATGGCGGCGGTAAATGTCGCCTCGGGGTTGGACGGCATCTTCGTCGCAAGATGCACAGCCACGCCGTTCTCGCGCTTGGTGTCGTATATATCAACGGACTCGCCGGTGGCACCGTCCGTCAGTTTGCCGCTATCGCCTACTTGTCCGCCCATTTCGGCATAGAACGGGGTGCGGTCCAAGATTATCTGGAAGAATGTACGGTTTTTCTGCGTCACTTGACGATAGCGCAGGATATGTGCCTCTGTCGAAGCCTCGTCATAGCCGACGAAAGCCTCTTCGCCTTCACGCAGTATCACCCAGTCGCCGGCGGTGACGGCGGCAGCGTTGCGTGCACGTGTCTTCTGAGCCAGCATCTCGCGGTCAAACCCTTCTTGGTCGAGGTCCATGCCTTGTTCTTTGAGAATGAGGCGTGTCAGGTCCAAGGGGAATCCGTATGTATCGTATAATGTGAATGCCTGCTTGCCGTCAATGATGGTACGGCCCTCGGCACGAGCGGTTGCAATGGCGCTTTCGAGCATCGCAATGCCTTTGTCAAGAGTGCGCAGGAAGGCATCTTCTTCTTCTTTGATGACGCGTATGATGAGGTCGCGCTGAGCTTTGAGCTCGGGATAGGCATCGCCCATAATATCGATAAGCGTATCCACCAAGCGATACATAAAGGCATTCTTTTGGCCTAGGAACGTGTATGCATAGCGCACGGCGCGACGCAGAATGCGGCGAATGACGTATCCGGCCTTGGCATTGGAAGGCAGTTGCGAATCGGCTATGGAGAATGCAATGGTGCGGGTATGGTCGGCGATGACGCGCATAGCTATATCGACACGCTTGTCCTCGCCATACTTGTATCCGGACAGCTCGGCAATCTTGCCGATTAGCGGAGTGAATACATCCGTATCATAGTTGGACGTCTTGCCCTGCAAGGCCATACACAGACGTTCGAATCCCATACCGGTATCGATAACGCGAGCGGGCAGCGGCTCGAGCTTGCCGTCGGCCATACGTTGAAACTGCATAAATACAAGGTTCCAGATTTCGATAACCTGAGGATGATCTTTATTTATAAGCTCGACACCGGGCAAGGCTGCACGCTCGGCATCGCTGCGCAGGTCTATATGAATTTCGCTGCATGGTCCGCATGGTCCGGTATCGCCCATTTCCCAGAAATTGTCATGTCGATTGCCGTTGATGATATGATCCTTGGGCAGGTGCTTCTCCCAGATGGCAGCAGCTTCATCGTCGCGTCCCACGCCATCGGCTTTGTCGCCTTCGAATACAGTGGCATAAAGACGCGCCGGGTCCAACTTAAGGACATCCACGAGGTATTCCCATGCCCAGTCGATGGCTTCTTTCTTGAAATAATCGCCGAAAGACCAGTTGCCGAGCATCTCGAACATTGTGTGGTGGTAGGTATCCATTCCGACTTCCTCAAGGTCGTTGTGCTTGCCGGATACACGCAGGCATTTCTGCGAATCGGCAACGCGGCGATACTTGGGCGCGGCATTTCCCAGAATTATATCCTTGAACTGGTTCATACCGGCGTTGGTAAACATCAGTGTGGGGTCGTCTTTAATGACCATAGGGGCTGACGGGACGATCTTGTGTCCCTTGGACTCGAAAAACTGCTTGAATGAGTCGCGTATCTGCTTTGATGTAAGCATGTTGTTTTATCTTTATTATTAGTCTGCCTATGTGACGTTCCACAAAAAATTGCAGAAAAGCCACTTTTGAATGTGCAAAAGTACGCGAAAGTTCTTAAATTTGCAAATGTAACGGAGCTATCACATCCGACACAAACACCTTATTATATAATGTTTGTACACCTTACTATATAACGTTTTGTACACCTACGACAAACTTTACTACAAAATCAGCGATGTAGCCGACATCATCGGCGAACCGCAATCGACCTTGCGCTTCTGGGAGCGCGAGTTCACCTCGCTACGCCCCAAGCGCAGCGAACGCGGCACACGTCTGTACACGCCCAAAGACATTGAAAAACTGCGCCTTATACGCTATCTCATCAAGGACAAAGGCCTGAAAATAGAAGCCGCCAAGCTGGCTATACGCAACGACCAGGCCGCGACTATACGCCGCTTCAACGCCGTATCCAAGCTGCGCAACATTCGGCAAAGCCTTGTTGAGTTGCTTGCCGCGCTTGATGCTCGCCGCAAATAACCTCGAGGCAGCCACATAATCCATCCTAACACATTATACAAAAGCATAAGTCCGACCTGCCCGGCCGGACTTATGCGTCTTATATTATCCGTCGGTGACTACTGACAACTAATGGCCCATACAGTGTCGATGCTCATCCGACAACCGGAATTAAGCAGTCAAAACACAGACAAATGCACATTTTTGACCGTCCAAGCACCAACTTTTGCAAGCACAATCATATTTTTTTTCATTTAACGATAAAAAAAATTTGCATACATCAGAATTTTGTCTGAACTTTGCAGGCGACATAATAACATAAACAAACTCCAATAGGTAACTTTATGAAAAAAATCTCTACTCTTTTACTTGCAATCGCACTTCCCGTATGCGCAAGTGCGACAGTTCTGGTTCCCAAAGTCGGTCTTATCTCCAAAAGCCCGCTTAAGAGTCCGGTAGTTGCCGAAGTCTCCGACTTCACCTCCAACGCCGTAGCCAAAGAAAACGCAGCTGACGTCACCATTACATGTACCGGCGAATGTTCGTTTGAGTACTACGCCGAAAGCGGCGACTGGTACTATGGCGCCGTAGACGACTCCCAGACATACGTAGTCAAGCTGGATTACATCACCAATTCGGCAGACAAGAGCACCGGCACTTTCGGTCTCTCCGACCTCGATGCCAACTACTCGGGAATGTACGACTACTCCAGCGGCAGCAAGGTCACTCTAACCTTCAAAGAAGGCACCACTTTCACTGTAAATGTAGAAGGAAGCATCTTGACAATCGCCGGAACGCTGGTATGCAGCGATGGCAAGACATACAAGCTATCAAGCAAGCACGACCTTTCGGCCGGCAACCAGTATGACATGTCCGACCAAGACGTCGACGTATCTTTCTCATCCGATGAAACTACCGTACAAGCCGGCGAAGGCTACCTCTACGTTGAGTGCACTAATGCCAAAAAAGAAACATTCAGTGCTGTAATCTTCCCCAACACCAACACAAACGGTGTAGGCACATATACGATCGAAGCAGGTGGCGCTGCCGGGACATTCCAACCCGGCGACATCAGCGATTCATCCGTATACCCGACATACTACGGCACTCTGGACGATGAAGGCTACTTGAACGTGCCATTGTTCCTCTGCACCGCCGGCACCGCCGAACTCGACTACGACACCGCCGGCAACATCAAACTCAACATCAATGCCACCAACACCTGGGGTCGTACCGCCAAGATCAAAGTCAACTGGTCGGCCGGCGTCGAGGATATCACCGTAGACAAGACTCAAGGCGTCCGCAAAGTCATCGAAAACGGCCGCATCGTCATCCTCAAAGACGGACACAAATACAACACACTTGGCATCGAAGTGAAGTAACACCTCGACACTGCAGAATGACATAACATTCTACATCAAAATACTCCACACTCAAGTCCGGCTTGGTCTGCCCCCAAGCCGGGCTTATTTTCATCTCCTCAACCGTCATCTTTCACGATGCCTGTCCATCGTTTCTTCGCCCTCGTTACACAATTTCATAATCGGTGAATTATCTCTAACATTAATGCAAACATTATCGCATAGCGCAAAACGTACTCATAAATGTTTAGCCATCGAACCACCTAAATGCGGTCTTTCAGACATCTTCCTTGAGGTAGACAATAGCAAGTGCCGTCTACTCGTCACTAATGAGTCCGTTGACAAGTATAGGGCGGCGGAAGGCTGAAAAGACTTCAAGCATATCTCGGCCACAGAGGACATGGGCGAGGAAGGCTGATGCGGATGACTGATGCTGATACGGATACGGCCGCATATACAGAGGTGATATGGACGCGCCCCGGCTTTTGGTGGAAGTCGGGGCGCGTTCGCGTATGTGAGGAGTAGATGGGGTTACTTGGCAGTGGGGAAGGGCATGGTGTGGGTGGCGGCGTAGGCGGGGTCAAAGATCATATTGAGGATATGTGCAAGACGGAGGCCGCCGCGTAGCAGCTGTTTCTCGATGATGGGAGCGGCCCATGCCTGGTCATTGTAGGATAGCTTGGCTCCATCGGGATACTTTTTGTAGATTTCGGCGGCATAAGCCATTGTCTGCTTAGCCCAGTCATCGATAGTGCCTGAGATGACGGCGGCTTGTTCGTCGGCGGACAGGCGGTCGAGTTGCTGTTGCCATTCGGTGTAGCTCCATTTGTGGGCGCCGTCGACCAAGGCATTGTCCCAGATGGAATGCAGTTTGTTGTCTCGACCGAAGTACTTAACCGTGATGCGGTTGCCGCCGAGGTCGGTAGCATGTCCTATATGCATGGGCTGATGCAAATCGCCGACAACGTGTACCAGAATTTTGAGGCATAGTGCGGGGTCCGGGCATTTGGTGACGCCGGTAAGGCTTTCGATTTGGCCACGTATGGCGGTGACGGCATCACCCGAAGGGTTGGCCGGTGCCTCCTCGTAGCGCACACCCTCGTCAATATTCTTATAGTGCCACGTCTTGGTGTAGGCATAGGGCTGCGTATGACTGGCGTTATCCAACCAGTTGGCCCAATAGACAATAGACTTGCCGCCGAGAATATCGCTGACGGCAGCGGCTGTCGTGGTGGTCAGGTGCTGTTCGGCAATATACGCGGTCACATCGTGGCCTTTCTGTCCCCAACCGAATGCGGCGGAAACGCTGAAAACGAGAGCCGCAGCGCTAAAAAGTAATTTCTTAAGATTCATCGTAATAGCTATTATTGTGTGTTATTATTGTTCTTTGTCACCGGTACGCGGCAGTCGTATGGTAAAGGTGGTGCCCACGCCGGGCGTCGAGGCGCTCACGTAAATGCGTCCGTGATGGTATTGCTCGATGATGCGCTTGGCCAACGCAAGTCCCAATCCCCAGCCGCGCCGCTTAGTGGTATATCCGGGATTGAATACTGTCTTGAAGTTTTTGCGCGGGATGCCGCGGCCCGTATCGGCTACGTCCACCACCACATCACCATGGTCACCGGGACGACAAGCGACACTAATCGCTCCATGCCCGTCCATAGCATCCACGGCATTCTTAATCAGGTTCTCCATCACCCATTCGAGCAACGGCGCACACGCACTTATCGGCATAGGCGTTGGTGCATATTCGGCGGTGAGGCTTATGCGTCCGCTGACGCGTGTCGCCATATATGATACGGCGCTACGCACTATATCGGCGGCATCGGCAGGCTCCATATTCGGTTCCGAACCGATCTTGCCAAAGCGTGACGCTATGGTTTCCAAGCGCTTGACATCCTTATTCATTTCGTTTACCGTCTCGGCATCCACGCCCATTTCGGGCAGCAATTCCATCCACGCCATCAGCGAGGATATGGGTGTCCCCAGCTGGTGAGCGGTCTCCTTCGAAAGACCTACCCATACCTTGTTCTGCTCGGCTTTTTTGGTCGAAAGCACCGCGTAGTATACTATCAGCAGGAAGATTATCATCACCACAACCTGTATGTAAGGGTAGTAGCTCAGGCGCTTGAGCAGCGTCGAATCCTCGTAATACAGATGCTGGTTTTCGCCCGGCGCGATGGCTATGTCTATGACGTTGGGGCCGTGCGACAATGCCTCGAGGCGTCCGCGCAGATACTCGGCATTGCGCGGCGACAGCGCCAAGGGATTGAGCGTATCCACCGGCTCGGGCAGATCGAAGTTGCGGTGGTTGAGTATATTCCCGTTATCATCTGTCAGCAACACCGGGATGGTTGTATTACTTTCGATAATACGAAGCAGAAAGTCTATATCTATCATCGGCGGCGTTGATGCATCGGTGGCGTCATCGGGCTGAGCCGTTATCTGCTCGGCAGCACTGAACTGATTGATAATCTCTTTGGTAGCATCGGCCCAAATCTCCATACGCTGGCGCTCCTGCACGGCAAGATCTTTGACAAGATTATTGGATACATACAGGAACAAAGCCACGACTATAGCCGCTGTCAGCAGGAATGCAAGCTTGCCATAACGGCGTATATCGTATATATTGGACAGACGTTTCATAAGCGACTATTGCATCAGAAAATACAACAACGACAGCAGCGCCGACAGTGCAATCAAACTCTTGGCCACACCTCGACGCATGCACAAGGATACCAACGAAACGACCGCCGGGACTATGTATGCCACGACAGCCTGTTTGTCTACGTAATAAGCCATAGCGTACAGCCGTTTGTCGCCTGCAGCACAGATTAAGTCAACAGCTAATACGCATAACATTAGCACATTAATCAATATAGCCCATACACTATGTCTGCGCCGAGGTTGCGGAATAATTGCAGTATATTCGGCATCACTGAATGAGGCAAAGAACTCTGTGACAGAAGGTGTACGCCTCGTCACATCGTAAGTCATAGCCCGCGCTATAGCCGCATTTGCATACGGCGGTATGGTCGGCACACCGATACTTTCGGGATGGTCGCGTACCTGCTCGGGGCGCGGCGGCGTATTGCCCGTAAGCATTTTGACCGCAGTGGCTGCCAGCGAATACACATCACTGCGCACGCCTATATCGCCGCGGCCCGAGTATTGCTCGGGGGCGGCATACCCATGGCTGACGGCAGCCACCGTCCTATCATTATCTGAGACCGAGCCGGAAGGCCCGACACTGCGTGATTGCCCGAAGTCTATGAGCACTATACGCCCATCGTCGCCCGAGATTATATTGTCCGGCTTGATGTCCAAATGCGCTATGCCTTGGCTATGCAAGTAGGTCAATGCCGAGGACACCTGACGAAGAATATCCACCGTGGCGGCATAGTCCAAGACGTGGTGTCGGACGATGTCCTTGAGGTTACGGCCTCGCACCGATTCCATCACCATATAAGCCGTGCCGTTGTCGCGAAAGGTGTCGTATACACGCACTATGGAGGGGTGATTGCATCGCGCGATGTTACTGCTTTCGCCGACAAAACGTTCGCGCAACTTAGCCACTACATCGATATTGGACAGGTCGTCCACAATGAGCATTCCGGAGGCTGCATCGCGGCGGCAGAGGTCCGGAGGAAATAGTTCCTTGATAGCAAAGGCATTGCCCTCTGCATCATCAGCTTCATACGTTATGCCGAATCCGCCGATCCCGAGTACGCCTCGTATGGTGTAGATGTGGCCGTCGGCGCCTTGTAGCGTCGTACCACCGGGAAGTGCATCATCGTTGCCGGCCATTGTGTGTCAATGTATTAATTCATTAATGCAATCGAATTGTATCGGACGCACGGCATCCGGGCATCGGCTGACAACTTATGGTAAGACGATAGAGGTTCTTACCCATCACAAATGTATCGCCATCGGCAAGTCGCACCATAGTTCCTTCGGGGAGACGTACCCCGTTGACAAAAGTGCCGTTGGCACTTCCGGCGTCACGCAATAGCACTTCCGTTGCGGCAGCGTCGTTGCGCACGGTTATCACCGCCTGACAGCGGCTCATATAATGCTGCGGATCGTCAAACAAAATCCGAGCGCGCGGCGTGGCCGTACGGCGACCCACTACATTGTCGCCCGGCAAGAGATTGTGGCTCTCGCCGGTATCAACATTTTCGAGCGTAACCACTGCCACAGGTTGCTCGCGCAGGCGCATAGTGGACTGAGGCGAAGGCTGCTGCGGCGAAGGCTGCTGCGGCGAAAGTTGAGAAGGCTGCCGCGATGGCTGCGGTTGCGAGGGTGATGGTTGCGAGGGTGATGGTTGCAACGGCGTCTGCACCGGCTGTCGTGCCGGGTCGACGGGTACACGCGGGCGCAATTCGACAAAGTCGCGCACCATGCCGCGCGTATGACAGTGCGGGCACTCTATGGGAGCATCCTTGTAGTTTGGGAATACCTTAAAGGACAACACCTTGGCACAGGCCTTATTAGGGCAGCGCACGTATACTTTTGTCGGGTCGGGCTTCACTTTTTTCACTCGTGTATGCAGTTGTTATACAAAGTCCGAGACATCGGCGTTGTTGTCAAAATCGGACATATCCATATCATTGTTGGAGAAGTCCTGATCATAGCCGTTCGACGGGTTGGATTGCGCGATGTCATTGGAAGCATATTGGCCGGCCGTGACCGTACCTTCTTGACTTTGCAAGCGATCCTGGATATCGTTGACGGTGATATTGTACTCGGAGATGTTTTGTATTTCGTCCTCTGAGATTTGGCCGTCGCCATTGTCATCGTGCACCAAGACATCCATCACTTGGTCG
>CAKTOT010000075.1 GCA_934590135.1 uncultured Muribaculaceae bacterium | reverse complement strand
GCTGTTAGAATAGGTGGGCGAAGCGGGCGGAGAGGGCGGTGAAGCGGGCGTCTGTGCGCAGGGGGGCGATGTTGGCCGGGCCATCGGTGTCGTCACGGAGGCGGTGGAGGTCACCGTAGCCGTGGTCAAGCGCCTGTTCGAGATAATGGAATGCGGTGTCCATATCGGTGTTGCCTTGAGCTGACTTGCCTTTTTTGATGTCGGCGTAAGTTTTAGCGGCTTGTGCGTAGTAGCAGGCGGCTTCGAAGGCGTGGGCACCGTCGGCGTCAGGCAGCGCAAGTATTGCGGCCATGGCGGCATCGGCAGCTTGACGCTCGCCGCAATGCAGCAGTGCCAAGGGGCGCAGCATTGCCGGGTCGGCGCTTAGGATGGCTGTGGCGTCCGAGGCGGTGGTAGAGGGTTGGGCGCCTGTTGTTGCGTTTTGTTGTGTCTGAGGCGCGGTTATCTCGGCTACGTGGCGGTAGAATCCGGCGGCGGCCACGGGTTGGTTGAGATGTTCTTCGAGCACGGACGCGCGAAGCATATACGCACGTGCCGCATCGGCGCCTTCGGCTGTCATCGTGGCCTCGCCGAATAGGTCGGCGGCTTGGCTGTATTGTTCCTGCGAATAGGCTGTCAGGCCCAATTCGATGAGTGCCTGCGTGTTGTTGGGGCGTAATGCCAGTGCGCGGGCGGCAGCGCTGTATGCATCGACGCGCCGTCCGAGGGCGCGCAATATTTGTGCACGCAGTATGTGGTTGTCGGCATTGTCGGGAGCGGCAGCCAGTGCTTGGTCTATGTCGGCCAGTGCCGAGTCGTATTGGCCCAGGGCATAGCGGCAGCGTGCCGTTCCGGCATATATGCCGCGGTAGTCGTTGAGGTTTTGCGTGATGATGGTGTTGTAGTCGGTCAGTGCGGCTTTGTAGTGGAAGTGAGCTTGCTGTATGTAAGCACGCAGGTACACAAACATAGCCACTCGCGGCGCTTGTTCGATGGCGCGTGTAATGCCTTCGATGACAACGACGTAGTCGGTGTTTGCCATATCTACAAGCAGTTTGGTGGCGCGGGCGTTTGACGCATCCGTGCTCAGTGCCAGCATGATGTCCTCGACTGCGCCGCTGCCGTTGCCCATCGAGCGCCGCACGTTGGCGCGTCGTACGTATATATCGGCGTTGTTGGGGTCGGATGCTACCGCATCGTCAAGGTATTGTGTAGCAGTACCGAGGTTGTTTTCTTTGACAGCGATGCGTGCCAGACCTATCATAGCTTCGGTGCTGCGAGGGTTGAGGCGTAGCAGACGGTTGTAGTCTTCGCGTGCGCCGGCGTATTGTCCGAGTGTATAGCGCGTATTGGCACGCAGATAGACGTTGACATACGAATTGGGATCCAGTGCTACGGTGGCGTCAAGGTCGCGCAGTGCTTCGGCGGGTCGCTCTGTCTGCAAATATATGTTGGCGCGCAGTGTGAGTGCTCGTATGCGTGTCTCGGCGTCTTTCTCGGGGATGTACTTGATGGCATTGTCTGCATCCGAGAGTGCTCGCAGATACTCGTTGTTGCTATAATAGACTGTGGCGCGGTTGAGATAGGTCTCGTAGTCTTTGGGGTCTTCGCTGAGTTGTTGTGCGTAGACGTTGAGCACGGCGCGTGTCATCGGGTTGTCGATGTCGGCGCGTGCCGGTGCCATAAAGGCCATGGCGGCCAATAATACGGATATATGTTTTATCATCTGTCGTGTATTGGAGTGTCTCGGAAGTCGTGATGTGTAAGTCTCAGAATGCGGCTATGGTTCGGCGTATGGCCAAAAGGTGTTGCAACAGCGTCGGCAGAAGGTCCAGGCGCAGCATATTGGCGCCATCGGACAATGCTTTGGACGGTTCGGGGTGTGTCTCGATGAATATGCCGTCGGCGCCGACGGCTATGGATGCACGGCCGAGTGTTTCGATGAGTTCGGGACGTCCTCCGGTGACTCCGCCTGCCGTGTTGGGCTGTTGCAGCGAGTGTGTAATGTCCATAATGACAGGGCATCCGCATTGCTGTTGCATCACGGGAATACCGCGCATATCCACTACCAGGTCTCCGTAGCCCAGCATCGTGCCTCGGTCGGTGACGGCTACGGCGTTGTTGCCGCTTTGCCTAATTTTTTCGACGGCAAAATGCATCGATTCGGGCGCCAGGAATTGACCTTTTTTGATATTGACCATCTTGCCGGTGTGGGCCGCGGCGACCAAAAGGTCGGTCTGACGGCACAGAAACGCCGGAATTTGCAGTATGTCCACATATTCGGCGGCTATGGCGGCTTCGGCGGGCAGGTGTATGTCCGTGACTACGGGTATTCCGAAGGTATCGCGCACTTTGGCGAGTATGCGCAGTGCTTTTTCATCGCCTATACCTTGGAACGAGTCCAAGCGGCTGCGGTTGGCCTTGCGATAGCTGCCCTTGAATACGTAAGGTATGCCCAATTCGGACGTCGTGCGCAGTATGCTTTCGGCGATATCGAGAGCCATTTTTTCGCCTTCGATGACGCACGGGCCGGCCAGGAGGAAGAATGTAGTGCCTCGGGCTGCAGCCGGGGTCAGGTATTGCAGTAGTTCGTTGGCGTTCATGAGTGAATTTGGTTGATGATATGGAATGTATCGCAGGCGACGAGTGCGGCGGTTTCGGTGCGCAGTCGGTTGTCGCCCATAGTGACGGCACGGCATCCGGCATCGAGGCATTGTTTCACTTCTTGCGGGGTGAAGTCGCCTTCGGGCCCGATGAGTAGCAACGTGCTCATGCGAGGTTGCAGGGCCTTGGCGAGCAGAGTCCGCTCGGTTTCGGCATCGCAATATCCGATAAAGCGTTGTTGCGCTGTTGTCTGTTGCAACAGTCGGGGTAGGGGCGTCATTTCGGCTATATACGGCATTGTGGCCTTGAGCGATTGTTTCATGGCCGATACGGCGATTTTGCGCAGACGCTCGACCTTGATTTCGCGGCGCTCCGACCGGGCGCACAGTACGGGGATGAAGTTGTCCACTCCGATTTCCACCAATTTTTCGATCAGCCATTCGGTGCGGTCGATATGCTTGGCCGGGGCTACGGCCACGGTGACATCCGTGGGCCATACGCGCTCGATGGTGACGGCATCTTCGACGGATACGATGGCGCGTCGCGCATCTCCGCCTACGAGGGTGCATGTATAGCGAGTGCCGCGGCCGTCCACGACGTATAGAGTGTCGCCGGTGTGCATGCGCAGTACTCGTATGGCATGGGCGCTGTCTTCGGGCGGCAGCGTGAGCGTTTGTTGTATATCGGGTGCGTAGAATTGAATCATTGCCGTATAGTCGGCGGCTGTGTGGTGCGATGTCCGGATGCCGGACATCGCACAGTCGCAAGCCGTTAGATATTGTTGACAGTCTTTTCTTCGGACTTCTTGGGCGTTTTGAAGCAGAAGTAGAACATGACGAATACGATTAGGGCGTATGCGGCAAAGATGAACCACGAGTGGTGCCATCCGTCAATCATACCCTGTGTGCCTACTTCCTGAGTCATAACGTATTTATTGACGACAAATTCGCCGGCGATGAATGTGCCTAAGGATGCGCCGATACCGTTGGTCATAATCATAAACAGACCTTGGGCGGACGAACGCAGCTTGGGATCGGTCTGCTGGTCGACGTAGATGCCGCCGGAGACGTTGAAGAAGTCGAAGGCAACGCCGTAGACGATGCAGGACAGTATCAGGAATACGACGCCGGGGAAGTTGGTGTCGCCTATGCCGAAGAAGCCGAAGCGCAGTACCCAGGCGAACATTGCTATCATCATCACGCCTTTGATGCCAAAGCGTTTAAGGCAGAATGCTATCATCAGGATACATAGGGCCTCGGAGCATTGCGAAATCGAAATCAGGAATGTCGGGTTGTGCGCAAACCATCCGTTGAGCAAGCCTTCGCTGTATTCGCTTACTTTGCTGAAGCTTTCGATGAAGGTGGTGCCGTAGCTATTGGTGATTTGCAGTGATACACCCAGCAGCATCGAGAATATGAAGAATATGGCCATACGGCGTGTCTTGAACAGCGCGAATGCGCGTAGTCCGAGGGCATCAACGATGCCGCCGCCGGCGTTTTTGTTGGTCGGGCAGTTAGGCATTGTCAGCGCGTACAGGGCCATAATGATGCCGAAGGCGCCGGTGGCAAAGAATTGGGTATAGCTTTTTTGCAAGGTGATGCCGTCTATTGCAACGAAATTCACCAGAAGTTCGGCGACAATAAAGCCTACTGTTCCGAAGACCCGTATGGGAGGGAAGTCTTTGACGGTGTCAAGGCCGTTGCGCTCGAGGGCGTTGAATGCCACCGAGTTGTTTAGGCCGATTGTAGGCATATAGAATGCCACAGAGATGGTGTATAGTGTGAATATTGTGGCGAAGTCCACTGTCCCGGCCAGTTGCTCGTGAGTCATATCAATCCATCCGTCGGGCAGTACCGACATGGCGTAATATCCGGCGGCGAGCATGAATGCTGCGGATATGAAGTGACATAGTGATAAGGTCTTTTGTGCCGGCAACCAGCGGTCGGCAATGATGCCCATTACTGCGGGCATAAACAGGGATACAAGTCCCTGAACCATGTAGAATAGGAATATTTGCGGGCCTAAGCCTACGTGATACAAGAACATACCCATGGATACGAGGTATGTTCCCCATATCGCAAACTCAAAGAAGCTTAGAGTTGCAAGTCTTGCTTTTAGTGTGGAGCTTTTCATTGAAGCGTGTGTGATTTTGGTTGATTGGTTTATGTGCGGTTTTTAGGTTGTGTCTTTTATTTGTCTTTACGCCGTTGGCGTAGTATCGAATTGATGCGTGCGGCCTCTTCGTACTTTTCATCGCGTGTGAGTTGCTCGAGCAGAGCCTCGAGTTGTTCGTCGGACATTTCGTCCGGGTCTTGCGGCTCTGATTGCGTGTCACGGCGAGTTCGGTCTTCCGGATCTTTATTGAGGTCTTCGGTGATACATTCTTCCAAGGACAGGCCGGCGCGTTCCAGGATTTCGGGCGTGGTGTATATCGACGCCCCGACGCGTACGGCTATGGCTACGGCATCGGAGGTACGAGCGTCCAGTACGGCTTCTTTGCCTTCGCGGTCGCGGAAGGTCATTTCCGAGGAGAATATGCCGTCTTCGAAGCGGTAGATGAAAACCTCTTCGAGCTGTATGCCGAATGCTTGGCCGAGTGAGCAGAATAGGTCGTGGGTCATGGGGCGCGGCGGAATTACGCCTTGCATCTTGATGCCTATGGCCTGAGCTTCGCTTGCTCCGATAAGTATGGGTATGCGTCGTTCGCCCTCTTCATCGGCCAGGAGCAGTGCAAAGGCTCCGCTACGCACGGGGTTGTAGCTTATGCCCATGATTACGAGTTTTATGCGGTCGTTCATGGTCGTATTATTTTGTGTCTGAATTGTCGGTGATGACGCTTGCTCCGGTGATGATGCCCGAGCCGAAGCAGCGGCGTCGTTCTTTGTCGTAGATTACGCAAAACTGGCCGGGTGCTATGCCTTGAATGGGATGAGTGGCACGTACAATGTAGTCGCCGTTGTCGGCCAATGTCATTGTGGCGTCCGTAAATTCGGGCGTATGTCTGTTCTTAAAGGTTATGTCAACGCCTTTTGATAGTTGTTCGATGGTCCATGGGCATCCGGAGATGTAGTGCATCTCGGTGAGCGGCAGTGTGTCGCCGTATTGTTTGGTCGTGTCGTATCCGCCGGAGACGTATACGACGTTGTCGTGGGCGTTTTTGCGCACGACATACCATGGTCCTCCGCTGAGGCCCAGTCCCTTACGCTGCCCTATGGTGTGAAACCAAAATCCGCGGTGCTCGCCCAGCTTGCGGCCGGTTTCGATTTCGATAATCGGGCCGGGACGTTCGCCCAAATGGCGTCGTATGAAGTCGTTGTAATTGATTTTGCCAAGGAAGCAAATGCCTTGCGAGTCTTTGCGCATGGCGTTGGGCATCCGCACTTCGGCGGCGATGCGGCGTACGTCCTCTTTGGGTAGGTCGCCTATGGGGAATATCAGGTGGCTTAGTTGTTCGTAGGATATGCGAGCCAGGAAGTCGGTCTGGTCCTTGACCGGGTCGATGGCTGTGCCCAGCCATTTGTGGCCGTCGGCATCGGTGATGACTGTGGCGTAATGGCCTGTGGCGGTCATGTCGTAGAGGTGTCCCCAGCGTTGTTCGAAGTATCCGAACTTTATCATCTTGTTGCACATTATATCGGGATTTGGCGTCAGCCCTTGGCGCACGGTGCGCAGGGCGTATTCCATCACATTGTCCCAATATTCTTGATGCAGCGAGACCACCTCGAAAGGCAAACCGAAGCGACGTGCTATCAGTGTGCACATTTCTATATCTTCATCGGCCGAGCAGTCGCCTTCGCCGTTGTCCAGGCCTATGCGTATGTAGAATAGGTGCAGGTCGTGCCCCTGTTCGAGTAGTCGGTAGACGGCTACGGCGCTATCGACGCCTCCGGAAATCAGTACGGCTATCTTCATCTTTTATGCCGGGTCTTACATGCGTGTGGTTTATTCGGATTTCGGTTGTCCTTCGCCGTCGTTCTCGGCAGGCTTGTCACTGTCTGCGGATTGTGCGCTGTTGACGATATTGCGTACAAGGGCTTGGAATGCTTTGAGCACGTTGTCCGGCTTGATTTCTTTGACCTGAATCACATGATTCTTGTCTATATAGTAAAGCATTGGCATGGTGGGCATGGCAAAGTATGTGTCTGCATCGGCACAACTGCCTTTGACCCATGTGTCGGGCATATCGAGGGCCTCGGCACGCCATTGGTCGTTGTCCTCACCGGGGTATATTGCAACTATTTTCAGTATGTTCTTTTGACACAGCCAATTGATGGCGTAATCGGCGCTGAAGCGGGCCTTGGCCAGTCGGCAGTCGGCACAATCGGGGTCGAAGAACATCAGCAGGATGTATGGCGCATCCACTTCGCCGAAGTGTCCGGTGGTACCATCTGGACGTACAAACTCAAAGTCGGGTACGGTGCATCCGACGCTGCTGGATGTCAAAACTTTGTACTGCGCCTCGAAGCGTGTACGCTCGGCGCCTTTGACCTTTTTGCAATCAACTACAGCCTTTACGAAAGGCAAATATAGTTCATCGCTCTGGTATTCGGCGCTGTCGGCAAAGGTCCAGCGCTCGGCTATGCGTGCCAGCTCGGGCAACTGTTTGGGCGCCGATCGTTCCACGCCGGCGAGCAGGCGATTGATGGCAATGTGTACCGTATCGGCGGTCGCCAGAGGCGTCAGTGCAAAGAATTGGCCCATGGTATAGTCCAGTCGCTCCTTGGAGGAGAAAATGCTCTTGAAGTTGCAGTTTTTCCAGAAATTGTCAAGTATGTAGTTGGCGCGCTGGTCCATACGTACAATCTCGTCCGGCGGCACGGGCATCTCGACAAGCAACTGCGGATCATCGGCGGCGTAAGATGCCGAGGCGGCTATTGTGGCAATGACGGCTACGGCTGCAATACGCCGCAGGCTTTGTGCATATTTGAATATGTTCATGACGTGTGTCTTATTCTGTCTTTCGGTTACAATTTACAAATTTACATACTTTTGCCGAAATGCGGAACTCTCGGCTAAGGAAATTTGCGCTATGCAGCGATTTGGCGGCCGATAAGGATGAATAAGGCTTAAACAAATAGGCTATGCCTTATGTGGCGTACCCGACAAATGGTCTTTACGACATGTGTCAGACGTGCTCGCGTGCAAAGTCGTCGTCAGTCCATATTGTAGCTTCCGTACCTACGAAATGCAATAGTACGTAGTTGGGGTCGGTCGGTCCTCCCGGGAAATAGTCGATTAGACACTCCTGCCACATAGACCGGCGTGTCTCATCGTCGCTGATTATTTCGACAGTGCCGCGCAGTGACACGCAGTCGCCGTAAAACGAGTATGAAAGCCCGGCCTTATTATTTGTCCTGAAATCGGATACTTTCTCGGAGTCGGCGACTGTAGCGACCCAAACGTCGTTGCATCCTGTCGCAGCAATTTTTGACATAGGGACAGGCCTGGGGTAGCCGTCTGCGTTTACCGATGCCAGTGTGACTTCGGTGCATTGAGTCAGAAGGTGAGCCGCTTTCTCGACTATAGTTCTCGTGTCTTTTTGTTTCCAGCGTTTGAGTGTCGGGAAATACTTACGCATCTGGGCCTTGGCTTGCTGTGGTGTCAGATTCCATCCGGCTTGTTGGTTTATCTGGTCGGTGAATTGAGCGCAAAATTCAATCATTTGGCTCATGTTGAGGTCGTTGAGAAACGCTCCGTTCTTATAGCAATAGCAGCAGTATTCTTCGCTGCGGTCTCCGTTGGCTTCCGTTCCGAGGTTGTCTTTGGTGAGCGGCATTCCGCAACTTTGGCAAATTTCTTGTTTCATAATGATTTGTTTTCCGTTTTTTTGTTGAAAGATAGTATGGTTTTTGGGGCCGTTGTCGGCGGCCGCAAATGTATTCTGTAATGGCGTGAATTGGGGTGGGGAAATCACTTGATGCCGCGGGCATCGAGCGCAGCGCGATAGCGGGCGCCGTTGGCTTTGTGCGCGGCATAGTCGGCGGTGAAGTCGTGGTATCCGCTGAAGTCTTCGCGTGCACACATATATATATAATTGTGTTGAGGCGCGTGCAATACGGCATCGATGGTGCCTCGCTCGGGCATACGTATCGGACCCGGCGGGAGGCCCTTATTAAGATAGGTGTTGTATGGCGATGGTGTGCGGAGCATGGGCGCGGTGATACGGCGCAGGGTGGGGTCGCCTATGGCAAATTTGACGGTCGGGTCGGCTTGCAGAGGCATATCTATTGCCAAGCGGTTGAGATACAGCCGCGCTACCTTGGGCCGTTCGTCGGTTTTGGCTGTTTCTTCCTCAACTATGGATGCCAGGGTGGTCACCTGTACGGGCGTAAGGCCTAAGCTCTTGGCTTGTCGGCGTCGTTCCGCGCTCCAAAAAGCATCGCGCACCGAGGTCAGGCGTTTGATGGTCTTGGCCGGGCTGTCGGTCCAAAATGCTTCGTAGGTGTCCGGGACAAAGGCGGCGAGGTACTGCTCTGGTGTATCGTAGCCCATAGCGGGGAGGACTTCGGCGCAGCCGTTGATAAAAGCTGCGGAGTCCCAAATCATCTTGGCGCTGATGCGCGAAGCCAGGTCGCCGAGCGTGCGTACGTTGTTGAACGTTAGACGTATGGGTGTCTGGGCGCCCATACGCAGTCTATTGACTACCGACCAGGCACGGTCTCCCTCGGATATTACGTAAGATCCGGCGGCAACCTCCGGCCGGCCGTCGCGCCACTGCCATATCCGGGCTACGGTGGCGCCGTAGTCGCCGAGGCTGTCGGTAAGAATCTTGGAGACGGCTTCCGAATCGGCGCCGCGCGGAATGTATATGCGCACGGGCTGTGCGCCATCGTAAGTGCGTGCTATGGTGGTCCATGCCCATACGCCGGCTATGACGATGAGCACTGCTATGGCTGCGGCTGTATATAGCAAGACTTTGCGCCGGCGCGTGCCTTTGGCCGCCTTGCCTTTCGATTTGGTTCTATTGTTGTGTGGCGCATTGGTTGTCGTTGCACCTTGACCGGTCTTTTCCATACGGCAAAGTTAATACTTATCGGCCTAATCGTTTAGCCAAAAAACGCTAAATTTAATATTGCATTGCTCTAACGGACAATAAGACGGAAGTGTCTGTTCGTTCGTTCGCTTGTCGTGATAAATAGGTGTGTATGTATTGATAATAAGGAGGGTAGGGTGCCGATGTATGGCTCTAAAACGGCAATTATTGTGGTTCGGTCGGGTTAAATACTGTTAAATCATTTGTCTATCTCGGCAGAAGTGTCTACCTTTGCACCACTGAAACATCGCGGAGTAGAGCAGTGGTAGCTCATCGGGCTCATAACCCGAAGGTCGTAGGTTCGAGTCCTGCCTCCGCCACCAAGTATCGAGAGGTCCATCAGAAGATGGACCTCTTACTTTTTTACACGATTTTTTGTGATAATCGTATTGCATCACAAAAAATATCGCTATATTTGCCCCGTGCAAGCGCTCTGTCATGGCACACTGTCACGCGGCGGCGCTCGGCACGGACACAAATCGAAAGACAAACCTATAATAATACAAACACTATGAGTATGAAGAAGCATAACTTCTATGCCGGTCCATCAATTCTGAGTCAGTACACCATCCAGAATACGGCAGACGCAATCATCAATTTTGCTGACACCGGACTGTCCATTTTGGAAGTTTCGCACCGCAGCAAAGAGTTCCAAGCTGTTATTGACGAAGCCTCGGCTCTTGTCAAAGAACTTCTCGAAATTCCCGAGGGCTATAGCGTGCTGTGGCTCGGAGGAGGTGCCTCGATGCAGTTCTGCATGATACCTTTCAACCTGCTGCGCACTCGCGCCAGCTATCTTGACACCGGTACATGGGCGCACAAGGCCATCAAAGAAGCACGCCTCTTCGGCGAAGTGAATGTCGTGGCCTCCGGCGAAGCCGACAACTACACCCATATACCCAAGGGCTTCACCGTACCTGCCGATAGTGACTACTTCCACTATACATCCAACAATACCATCTACGGTACCGAGATACGCAAAGATCCCGATGTACCCTGCCGTCTTGTGGCCGATATGAGTTCGGATATCTTCTCGCGCGCCGTGGATGTCTCCAAGTATGACGCAATATACGCCGGAGCACAGAAGAACCTCGCTCCCGCCGGCGTCACCATCGTCATCGTGCGCGAAGATGCCCTCGGGCACGTCGACCGACCCATCCCCACTATGCTCGACTACCGCACGCACGTAGCCAAGGGCTCGATGTTCAATACTCCGCCCGTACTGCCTATATTCTCGGCTCTGCAGACCCTGCGCTACTACAAGGACCTCGGCGGTATCAAGGAACTCGAACGCCGTGACCTCGAAAAGGCCGCCATGCTCTACGAAGCCATCGACTCGAGCCGTATGTTTAAAGGTACGGTTACCGACCCGGCAGACCGATCGATCATGAACGTATGCTTCGTGATGAAACCCGAATATAAGGAGCTCGAAAAAGACTTCATAGAATTTGCCACACAACGCGGTATAGTAGGCATCAAAGGCCACCGCAGTGTCGGCGGCTTCCGCGCTTCGCTCTACAACGCCCTTCCCATCGACAGCGTCAAGGTGCTTGTAGACGCCATGGCCGACTTCCAAGCCGTACATTGATGCAACGTAGTCGTTAAAACCCAAGACAACAGTACAATGAAAGTATTATTAGCCACCGAAAAGCCCTTTGCGGCTGCCGCAGTTCAAGGCATTCGCAAGGCCGTCGAAGAAGGCGGACATACACTCGCCATCCTCGAAAAGTATACAGACC
>CAKTOT010000074.1 GCA_934590135.1 uncultured Muribaculaceae bacterium | reverse complement strand
CGGCATAAATCTTTAGGGACGAGCCGGTTCCGCTAACCTTGAATTCAAGCTCTTCGGTGCTTGTCGAATTGACGACTATACCTCCGGCATTATCATCCGTTACGGTCACACCCTCAAAGGCCTTGGGATTGGTAATCTCGGAGGCGCCGTCCGCGGAGAAGGCGATCGTAATCTTCTGCGCGGCATCGTCGGCCAAAGTCAGCGTAGCGGCATCGGCCGAGGTCATTTCGGACGCACCGGCGCCGCCGGCCAGTATGACCGAAACGGCACCGTTGCGAGCCGTGATGCTGTCCACGAGCGCACGTGCCACGCCGCGGTGATGCCTGCCCGCACTATCGTGAAACCACACGTAAGGGGTCACGGCCAGAGCCGCGAAGGCCGTCAGCGTCAACGCTGCAGCCAAAGTAGTCTTGCGCGTCTTCATTTCTTACTGATTTTGAGGATTTGTACTCCTGCCCGGACTATATATATACCCGGGGTCAATGTCGTAACATCGGCCGCGCCGGAGGGCGCTTCCAGAGCCTTGCGGCCGCAGATGTCATAAACTGCGACCGGGAGAGATGCGCGCACGCTCGTGCCGTCATACTCGATGGCAGACGATGCAGCGTCTGCGGCAACGTCGCTCACGCCGAGCAAGGTATTGAAGCGGATAGACACCAGTTGATCATACCCGACATTGACGGCAGCGGCGGCGGATGTTGTCAACGACACCTGCTCGGCGCCGAAAGCGATGTTGTCCACCTCCGAAGTCTTATAGACCTTATCTCCCGAGGTCAGTCGCAACACCACAATGTCCGATGTAGCATCCTGCGCCACGGCTGCGGGCGCGCCGACGAGGCCGACCACACCCAATGCCGCAATGCCGACCGCCGTCACGACGGCCCTGCGCATCTTTGTGTGAATAGTGTTTGTGTTGTGCATATTATGTGTTTTTTTGAAGGTCAATATATGATAATCTTATATGACAACTTTGAATGTCAACACCTATTATCAATGCGCAAATGTAAGCATTATTTTTCAATCGACAACATTTAACTCATCAAAAACCGTCATTTCGCATTATTTCTTTATTTCACCGCCCGCTCATCCGCCCGTTCATCTCTCCCCTGCGTCCCAAAACGCTGACAACGTGTCCCGAAGAAACCATTTATCAAATGAAAATAAAAGTGTAATTTTGCAGCGCAAACCGCATCGCAGAAGCCCGGTCACGGGCATAGCGGGTGGGTCTGCAGACATCTTTTTAGAAAAGCGTTTATCCGCGCCGATTCTTGACGAACAGGAAATCTCTCCTCCGCTCGCCGGGCGGCAAACGACACAGACGTCCACGCTTTTTTGCATACCAACATCCGGACAGGACGTTATCCGGGTCCCAAAACCAAAAAGTGGCTTTATGACACTACTCACACCCCTCAAAAATGAAAAATCGGCACATGCCGAGACCCCGGCGATGCAGCACTCCACATCTCGCCCCGAATCCCATCCCTCATTTGCCGGCCTCCTTAACCGCTCAATCTTCCGCCCGGCACTTCTGCTAATCCTACTGATCCTCTCCTCCTTCTCCGCCCTCGCCGGCGACTGCAAAGTTAACGGAATATATTACAACCTAAATACGACCGATAAAACAGCGGAAGTGACAAGCGGTAGTTATAGCGGTGACGTGAATATACCCGAAACTATAACATACAACGACAAGACGTATTCCGTCACTTCTATCGGCGAAAACGCCTTCAGAGGCTGCTCCGAGCTCTCTTCCGTAATTATCCCCAACTCCGTCACTACCATCGACCAAACAGCCTTTTTTAAATGTTCCGGACTCACTTCCGTGACCATCCCCAACTCCGTCACTTCAATCGGCTACGATGCCTTCTACGGCTGCTCCGGACTCACTTCATTGACATTCAATGCCGAAAATTGCACCGAAATGATTCATCCTTTTAGTAACTGTACAAATCTCACTTCATTGACTATTGGCGATAAAGTCACCATAATTCCTGACTACGCCTTCTACGGCTGCTCCGGACTCTCTTCATTGACATTCAATGCCGAGAATTGCACCGATATGAAGGCTCCTTTTAGTGACTGTACAAATCTCACTTCATTGACTATTGGCGAAAAAGTCACTATAATTCCCAACTCAGCCTTCGCCCTCTGCTCCAAGCTCACTTCCGTAACCATCCCCAACTCCGTCACGTCAATCGGCGACCGCGTCTTCTACAGCTGCTCCGGACTCACTTCCGTGACCATCGGCAACTCCGTCACGTCAATCGGCGACTCCGCCTTCTCCGGCTGTTCCAGCCTCACTTCATTGACTATTGGCGAAAAAGTCACTAAAATTCCCGGCTCAGCCTTCTCCGGCTGCTCCAAGCTCACATCATTGACATTCAATGCCGAAAATTGCACCGATTTTTCTTTTAAGGACTATACAAATCTCGCATCATTGACTATTGGTAAAAAAGTCACTACAATTCCAAGCTCAGCCTTCTCCGGCTGCTCCGGGCTCACTTCATTGACATTCAATGCCGAAAAGTGCACCGAAATGGACTCTCCTTTTAGTGACTGTACAAATCTCACTTCATTGACTATTGGCGATAAAGTCACCATAATTCCTGACTACGCCTTCTCCGGCTGCTCCGGCCTCTCTTCATTGACATTCAATGCCGAAAAGTGCACCGAAATAAAATTTCCTTTTAAGGACTGTAAAAAACTCACTTCACTGACTATTGGCGATAAAGTCACTATAATTCCCGACAACGCCTTCTTCCGCTGCTACGGGCTCACCTCCGTGACCATCCCCAACTCCGTCACTTCAATCGGCAGCTCAGCCTTCTACGAGTGCACCGGGCTCACTTCCGTGACCATCGGCAACTCTGTCACTACCATCGACAAAAACGCCTTCGTCGGCTGCACCGGGCTCACTTCCGTGACCATCCCCAATTCCGTCACTACCATCGGCCAAACAGCTTTTTTTAAATGTTCCGGACTCACTTCCGTGACCATCCCCAACTCCGTCACTACCATCGGCCTCTCCGCCTTCGTCAGCTGTTCCGGGCTCACTTCCGTGATATTCAATGCCGAAAAGTGCACCGATATGAATAACGCTTTTGGGTACTGTACAAATCTCACTTCATTGACTATTGGCGATAAAGTCACTATAATTCCACGCTCAGCCTTCGAGGGCTGCTCCGGCCTAACTTCATTGACATTCAATGCCGAAAAGTGCACCGAAATGAATAACGCGTTTAGGGATCGTACAAATCTCACCTCATTGACTATTGGCGATAAAGTCACTATAATTCCACGCTCAGCCTTCGCCGGCTGCTCCGGGCTCACTTCTGTGACCATCCCCAACTCCGTCACCTCTATCGACTACTCAGCCTTCTCCGACTGCTCCGGATTGACATCCGTAACCATCGGCAATTCCGTCACCTCCATCGGCTCCTACGCCTTCAATAGCTGCTCCAAGCTGACAGAACTGGTCTCTTTGGCCGTTGAGCCGCCCTCATGTGGCTATAAGGTATTTGAAGAAGTTGACAAAACAGCTTGCCGGTTGACCGTCCCGGACGAATCTATCAATAGGTACAAGGATGCAGACCAGTGGAAGGATTTTATGGATATATCAGGGACTAGCGGCGTGGACGATGTGAGCGTGGACACGCCGGATGCACTCTACGAGGTGTACAACCTGCAAGGCGTGCGCGTGGCCGGCGGTATGCGCGAAGCGGAAATCACCGCCGATGCCCTGCCCCACGGCGTCTACATCCTTGTATCGCCGCAAGGCCGTAAGAAACTGAAAATCTAAACTGATTCACTTATCATACTCACCTGAAAAGGCGCGGATGTCGGCGGCGATTGCCACTCGATATCCGCGCCTGCTCTGTATACCTGTTATATGCTAATTCGCATTGCCATAGCACGTGGGAAAAGCAGTACCGGACGGACTCGGCCTTACGATGAGTGTTCACCCACTCCTACGATAATAGACGTGCTTACACTTGTTACATTATTAAATAAGGCTAAAACGGCGGGGGCAAATGCGGTGATGGCGGAATTTTTCGTATATTTGCACGATATTTTGCGCCGTCGGCATGGCGGTGCTCACCAATTGCAAATAAAACAGCTAATTAAATATAGATATGGCACAACAAGAAGATGTCTTCAAGAAGATAGTTTCGCACGCCAAAGAGTACGGATTCGTATTCCCCTCCAGCGAAATTTACGATGGCCTGGCCGCAGTGTATGACTACGGCCAAAACGGCGTCGAGCTCAAAAACAATATCAAACGTTACTGGTGGGAAGCGATGACCCTGCTGCACGAGAATATCGTGGGCTTGGATTCGGCCATCTTTATGCACCCGACCATCTGGAAGGCTTCGGGCCACGTGGATGCCTTCAACGATCCCCTGATTGACAACCGCGACTCCAAGAAGCGCTATCGCGCCGACGTGCTCATCGAAGACCAGATAGCCAAGTACGACGACAAGATTGACAAAGAAGTCAAGAAAGCCGCCAAACGTTTCGGCGAGGGCTTTGACGAAGCACTGTTCCGTCAGACCAACGCCCGCGTACTCGAGCATCAGGCCCGCCGCGACGCGCTGCACGAGCGCTATTCCAAGGCTATGAACGACAACGACCTGGCCGAGTTGCGCCAAATCATCATCGACGAAGAAATCGTTTGCCCCATATCCGGCACCAAGAACTGGACCGATGTGCGTCAGTTCAACCTGATGTTCCGCACCGAAATGGGCAGCACCTCCGACGGTGCCATGACCGTATACCTGCGTCCCGAGACCGCTCAGGGCATCTTTGTCAACTACCTCAACGTCCAAAAGACCGGCCGTATGCGCATCCCCTTCGGCATCGCACAGATAGGCAAGGCCTTCCGCAACGAGATTGTCGCACGCCAGTTCATCTTCCGTATGCGCGAGTTCGAGCAAATGGAAATGCAATTCTTTGTACGCCCCGGCGAAGAACTCAAGTGGTTCGAGCAGTGGAAACAATGGCGTCTGGCATGGCACAAGGCCCTCGGCATGGGCGATGACAAATATCGCTTCCACGACCACGACAAACTGGCCCACTACGCCAACGCCGCCACCGACATCGAATTCCGTATGCCCTTCGGATTCAAGGAAGTCGAAGGCATCCACTCGCGTACCAACTTCGACCTGTCGCAGCACGAGAAATTCTCCGGCAAGAAGATCCAATACTTCGACCCCGAGCTCAACGAAAGCTACACGCCCTACGTCATCGAGACATCCATCGGCGTCGACCGTATGTTCCTGAGCGTATTGTGCTCGTCCTACGAAGAGCAGGCACTCGACAACGGCGAGACACGCGTAGTACTGCATCTGCCCGAGCCTTTGGCACCCGTCAAATGCGCCGTCATGCCCCTGGTACGCAAAGATGGGCTGCCCGAAAAGGCACGCGAGATTGTCAATGACCTCAAATTCGACTTCGCCACACACTACGACGAAAAAGACTCCATCGGCAAGCGCTACCGCCGTCAAGATGCCATAGGCACGCCCTTCTGCATCACCGTCGACCACCAGACACTCGAAGACAATACCGTCACCCTGCGCGAGCGCGATTCCATGGCTCAGACACGCGTCAACATCGCCGACCTGCACAGCCTTATCCACGACCGCGTAAGCCTCAACGGGCTGCTCCGTCGCCTCGGATAATCCGGCGAAAGCATATATCCGCGCCGACGCACACGACACAAGATGCAAGGCACGACACACCACACCAATACACATTATTAAATAAACTAATAAATACCGACAATGGCATTTAGTTTCACCTCCCCCTCATCCGGCACCCCCGTCAAAAAATCCAACATCATCTGGGGCGTCGTCATCTTCGTCCTCCTCGTCCTCATACTGGGCGGCGGATGCACCTACAACTCCATGGTCACCAAGCAGGAAACCGTAGACCAGGCATGGAACGACGTCCAGACCTCGTACCAGCGCCGTTTCGACCTCATACCCAACTTGGTGAACACCGTCAAAGGCTACGCCAAGCACGAAAGCAGCACCCTGGCCAACGTCACCGGAATGCGCACCGGCACACTGGCGCCCGCCGTACAGCAGGCCCAAGACTCGCTGATGGCCGCACAAGACGCCGCACAAGCCTTCGGCGGACCGCACAGCCAAGGCCCCGATATGTCCAAATACGAAGCCGCCAACCGCGCCCTCGGCCTGTACGTCAACGCCGTACACGAGGCATATCCCGACCTCAAAGCCAACGAAAACTTCAAAGACCTGCAAGTGCAACTCGAAGGCACCGAGAACCGCATCAACACCGCGCGCACACGCTACAACGAGGCCGTAAAGACCTACAACGTCGCCATCCGACGCTTCCCGGCCAATATATTTGCCGGACTCTTCGGATTTGAAAAGATGCAAGGCTTCCAAGCCGATGCCGGCGCCCAGAAAGCCGTGACCGTCAACTTTGACGAGTAAACACGCCGCAGCAATGTCGCGGCACACTCCCAACACGCACAAAACACTATCAATGAAACGCATACATTCAGCCATACTCATAGCTCTCGCCGCCGGAGCCGCCCTATTCCAATCGGCATGCAGCGACAACGACAACGAGCAACTATGGGACCAGTACGCCGAGTGGCGCAACGCCAACATCGCGTGGATAGAAGCACAGGCCAATCGCACCAACGCCGACGGAACGCCCTACTACACCAAGGTGGTAGCGCCGTGGGACGTCACCGCATACGTCCTGATGCACACCATCGACGGGCCGCATACAGACAACCTCGTACCCCTGTCCACCTCGACCGTAGATGTACGCTATCACCTACACCTGTATGACGGCACGCCCGTAGACTCGTCCACCAATATCAAGACCTATGGAGACGGGCTTTTCCGCTCGCGCCTCAACGACGACGGCCTTATCTCCGGATGGAAACTTGCAATACAGAATATGCACGCCGGCGACAGCGTGGAAGTGCTTATTCCCTACGCCCAAGCCTACGGAACCCAGAGCAACGGCGCCATTAAGCCCTACACGGCACTGCGCTTCAACCTCCGCCTGGTAGACATTCCCTACTACGAGCTACCCGACTTCGACGACTGACACAGACTGACGCCACCACAAGCCACAGTCAAAAAAAACAATCATCGCCGGACAGACGTCCGTCCGACGCGCATAATACTACAGCAGGCACACACGAGCACCCAAAGCTCGGCGATGCCTGCTGTTGCCTTTTGACAGACAACAGACACCCGGCGGCAGACAACGCCGCCACCTAAAAGCCACAGACATGCCACGACCGACACGCCTCGCCGCCATCGTCTCACTTGCAGCAGCGCTACACTGCAATGCAACGGCGACAGCCGCAACGACCTCAGTAGCAACGACAACCGCTGCCGCAACGGTGATCTCAGCAGCAACAGCGGCCTCGGCAGCAACAGCGACAGACGCGTCCACTACTGCGACAGCCGTAGCCGCATCCACAGACAGCGCCGTAATCAACACCTCGGCAATGACCGCCTTAAAGGCAGACAGTGCCTCACTGCTGCCGCGCCGCGCCGTTGTACTATACGGCGACATACGCCATGCCGACAATCAAGTGGTACAAATATACTTCTCACGCGAAGGGCTATCATTCAACGAGGCCGAAGCACCGCGCTTTCTGCTACTTGACCGCAAAGGCCGCATAGCCTTCGGCATCGGCGGAACGCTCTATGCCACAGCCTCCACCGACTTTTCCGGCGCCATAGACAGCCGCAACTTTGCCACAGCCGACATTGCCGTACCCAACACCGATGCCGCCGCCCGACGTTTCGGAGCAGACATCTCAAATTCAAGCCTGTACGTACGTCTGGTCGGCCGCTCGCCCCGTCTGGGCCTTTATACAGTGTACATACGCTCCAACTTTACCGGCGGAGGCGAAAACGGCTATGGATTCTGCCTCAAGCAGGCATATATACGCCTCAAAGGCTTCACCATAGGACTCGACAACAGCACCTTTGTAGATGCCGGCACGCAAGCGCCAACCATCGATCCGCAGGGTCCCGGTGGCCAAGTGTGCGCCAAGAACGTCCTGTTTCGCTACACCACGCCGGTATACCGCGGCCTGCGTGCCGCCTTCTCCATCGAGGTGCCGCGCACATCCTACAGCACCGGCACGCAAGCCTCAAGCGCCACCACACGCATTCCCGACATTCCGTTCTACGTCCAATACAGCGGCCAAGGCGGATGGCGCATCCGCCTTGGCGCAATCTATCGCGACCTTGCCTACCGCGACCTTGTCGCACAGACCAACCGCCGCCACGCCGGATGGGGCTTACACCTGGGAGCAGTCGTGCCCTTCGGCATATTCAAGCCCTTCGGACACATAGCCTACGGACAAGGAATCGCATCGTATATCAACGACCTTGACGGACGCAACCTCGACCTCGTTCCGGATGCAGACACTCCCGGGCGGCTCAAAGCGCCCGAAGCCTGTGCCTGGACCATAGGCACTTACCTCTATTTCAGCCCGCGGGCATATATGACCGCCGGATACAGCCGCGCACAGGTAAGCCACACCGCCGCCACTGCCGACTCCGGGACGCCCTCCGCCGCGGCAGCTTACCGGAACGGCCAATACATCTATGCCAACGCCTACTACGAAGTGGACGACAACTTCCGCCTCGGCATCGAATACATCCACGGCTCACGCGCCAATTTTGCCACAGCCGACGGCACGCACACCGGCCATGCCAATCGCCTGAGCGCACTGCTCCGCTACTCATTCTGAACGACGCCACTACTTACGAGCGACTCCGCCACTCATTACGAGCGACGCGGAGCACCTCCGCGCCTCATACGTCAGCCGTCTACAAGCCCTGACGAGCGCCCCGTGGCAGCCGCTACAAGCCTCGGAGCCGACGCCTCGAGAGCGTGAAAATAACTTTCGTAGTCTGAAATAACTTGAAAAGCGCAAAAAAGTTATCTACACCACACTACAATTTATCAACATTAGGAGCATCGGCAGTTTGTACTTGTCCGATTTTTAACTACATTTGCGGTGTCAAAACGTGGAACATCGCGTTCCACGCGCTACACCGAGATTGTCGCGCTACTGTCGCCGGGCACATTCCGCAGCCAAGACACGGTCGTGAAGCATAGGCATACACGGCTTTGGGCGCGACAAGCATATACCGCGCCCTCCAAGACATGTCCAAGCGGCAGCATCGGAGAGTGCACATACTTATTTCAGGACATATCACATAGTAAATATATGGGTAAAATCATTGCAATAGCAAACCAAAAAGGCGGAGTGGGCAAAACCACTACGACCATCAACCTTGCCGCCAGCCTCGCCGCCGAAGGCAAGAAGGTACTCATCATCGATGCCGATCCGCAGGCCAACGCCACCAGCGGCTACGGCATAGACCCCGCATCGATGACATCGTCCATATACGAATGTCTGGTAGACGGCTATCCGTTGGACGGCTCGCAGGTAAAGACCTGTGTCGAAGGCCTCGAACTTATAGGCAGTCGCATCGACTTGGCCGGCGCCGAATTGGAGCTCATCAATCAGCCCGAGCGCGAGCGCGTGCTCTCCAAACTTCTCGAGCCGATACGCTCCAAGTACGACTACATACTCATAGACTGCTCGCCGTCGCTGGGATTGATTACGGTCAACGCACTCACCGCCGCCGACAGCGTCATCATCCCCGTCCAGGCCGAGTACTTCGCCCTCGAAGGCATCTCCAAGCTGCTCAACACGATACGCATCATCAAGAAGCGTCTCAATCCCGAATTGGAGATTGAAGGCTTCCTACTGACAATGTACGATTCGCGCCTACGTCTGGCCAATCAAATTTACGAAGAACTGAAGACCTACTTCGCCGACATGATATTCAATACGGTGATACCGCGCAACATCAAACTCAGCGAAGCGCCCAGCCACGGACTACCCGTGCTGCTGTACGATCCCGAGAGCCGCGGTGCGACATCACACGTAGCCCTGGCCAAAGAAATCATCGCCAAGCACGCCGCCAAGCAGTCTTAAACCACACATCACTCCAAAGACACTATCATGACACAGAAACACAGCGCCTTAGGCCGCGGATTAGGCTCGCTCATCACCATGGACGATGTTCCGGCACGTGGATCTTCGGCCATCAACGACATCCCGCTGTCCCAGATACAGCCCAACCCCGACCAACCACGCAGGACCTTCGATGAAGAAGCCCTGGACGAACTGGCCGCCAGCATACGCGAATTAGGCATAATTCAGCCCCTGTCGCTGCGCAAGACCGGACCCGATAGCTATCAGATTATCGCCGGCGAACGTCGCTTCCGTGCCGCCCAGCGTGCCGGGCTCACCCACGTGCCGGCATACATACGCACCGCCAACGAAGCCGAGCTCACCGAGATGGCCCTGATTGAGAACATCCAACGCGAGGACCTCAACGCCATCGAAATAGCCCTGACTTTCAAGAAATTGATAGACCAGTACAACCTTACGCAAGAACGGCTGAGCGAGCGCATAGGCAAGAAACGCGCCACCATCGCCAACTTCCTGCGCCTGCTGCGTCTGCCCGCCGAGGTACAACTCGGATTGCGCGACAAACGAGTGGACATGGGACACGCGCGCGCCCTGCTCACCATAGACAAGCCCGCGCTTCAGCTCAAGCTGTACAACGAGATACTGCGCAAAGGCCTGTCCGTACGCCGCGTCGAAGAACTCGCACGCCGATACCAAGAAGGCGATATGGCCTCCAAGTCCGGCGAAGACGCCCGCAAAGGCGCCTCACGCTACTCGGCCGGAGACTTCGACATTCTGGGCAAACAACTGTCCTCAACCTTCCATACAAAGGTCAAATTCAGCTGCAATCGCTCGGGCAAAGGGCAAATATCCTTCCCCTTTGCCAACGATGACGAGCTGGAACGCCTCATCACCATGTTCGACTCGCTAAAACCCACATCAAATTGAGCCGACGGGCCGACATATTATTACGTCTGACAGCCGTTGTCGTCTTAACGCTCATAGCCGTCGTCCCCGCTAAAGCCGGCAATCGAGTGCCGTCCGAAAGCGACACGCTGCGCATCACGGCCATGGAAACGCCGACAACCGTCGAAGCGCCCGTAGCCCTCGGCGACAGCAGCATTCTGGGCAGTGACACCCTCAGCGTTGTCGGCGAGTTCGACCCCTTCGGCGACTACGACCTATGGGAGGAGCGCGAAGTAGCCTTCAATCCCTCGCCCACACGCGCCGTATGGATGTCCGCGCTATTCCCCGGACTGGGCCAGATATACAACCGCCGTTGGTGGAAACTGCCACTCGTGGCCGGCGGCTTTATGGGCTTAGGCTACGGAGTGTCTTGGAACAACAAGATGCTCAAAGACTACCAGCAAGCCTATCGC
>CAKTOT010000073.1 GCA_934590135.1 uncultured Muribaculaceae bacterium | reverse complement strand
GGCTAAATAATTGATAAAGCACCATTTTATATGCAAGTCCTCATATATTTGAACATCATCTTCATCAGTTGTAACATAACAGTCAGCTGAGAATTGATAATCTTCATCATCGTCAACCATAACTTTGGAGATGACGAGTTTTTCTGTTGAAAGGAGTATTCCCTCGTCTAATAGGGACTGCTCATCATTTGATAAAACCATTGTATGTATTACTTTTGTTTGTTATTCCTCGATTTAGCTTCTGACTGTATTTGTTTAGTCCTGCACTCTGTCCCATGTCGGGACGTCAAAACAAATATTGCCTCGGTCTTTTTCGGCTTTGATATACGCATTATGTTTCCCACTGCTCTTATAAACAACAGATTCCCATACTTTGTAAAATGGGATACCGTTCACATACTTAACGTATAAATCTTCTGTTCGGTATCCATACCAGAAGAAGTTGACCTTACCTATACACTCCCAGTTGTCATTTGTTTCTGCCATAATTTTATTGTTTTTAGTTGTTTGTTGATTTGATTGTTTCTTTGTTTTGGGCGGCGGCCTTTTTGGGGGCGGCGTCTATGTGTATATACCGGTAGGAGGGAAAAGGTAAATGGAGAAAACAGATTTTTTTGAGAAAAGAGCATTTTTCTTGAAGGGGTGGATGGGGAGGTGAATGGATGGCGCTTCGGAGCGGCGGTGGCGGATAGGTTTTCCGGGGCGAGAACGGCGTTTTCTGGGCTGTTGCACAGGTGGGAAAAAGTGCGTAAATTTGCAGGTCATAGTGCTCGGAAGGTTCGGGGCACACAAAGTGACGCAAGAGAACATATTAAGACATTACAGAACACGCAATGACTGACAGGGCAGATAAGGCACGCAATGCCGGCTCAAACTTTAAGGCTGACGATAAGGGCGGCGGCACGGGGGCAAGGCGCATCGACGACGGAGTGGTCGTCGGGGGGCTGATGTCGCTGACGGCGCTGGCTATTGTCTGGACCACGCATTGCGTATGGGTCGGGGCTTTGGCGGCTGTCGCTGCCATCGGCGTACCGGTGGCATTGTATTGCTGCTCAAGGCGATGGCTGGCTGCCGTGCCGGAGCAACCGCATCCGGCGGTGGCGCTGATGCATGGGTTCACCACGGTTTTCTGCGGATGTATTCTGCTGGGCCTGACGGTGTATCTGTACTTGGGGTATGCCGAGCCGCATTGGACAGCCCTGACTATGCAACGCCTGGCCACGGAGATGGCGGACAGCGGTATAGGACGTGCTACGGCATCACTGATGGCGCACGGGCATATCCCGTCAGCCATACAGTCTTCTATGATTGTGATGCTGCTGGCGATGTTCGGCGGATGCTCAGCGATGCTGTTACTCACGCCTATAGCGCTGAGAAATAATGCCAAACGCCGAAAGTCAAACGCCCGATAGCCCACGCCGCACCATCATTCCAATAGTTCTCGAAACATTTTTTTGAAATCAATAGGAACAAACACATATAATATATGGACATATCAGTGGTAGTGCCTCTGTACAACGAGGCCGAATCGCTCCCGGAGCTGGAGGCATGGATACGCCGCGTCATGGACGAGCACGGCTTCAGCTACGAGATAATTTTTGTGAACGACGGGTCCACGGACGACTCATGGGAGGTCATCACGCGCCTGCGAGAGGCCAATCCCGAGCATGTACGCGGCATCTCCTTCCGCCGCAATTACGGCAAGTCGCCGGCGCTGAACACGGGCTTCGCCGCCGCGCAAGGCGATGTGGTCATCACCATGGACGCCGACTTGCAAGACAGCCCGGACGAAATTCCCGAGCTGTACCGAATGATTACCGAAGAAGGCTATGACTTGGTGTCCGGCTACAAGAAAAAACGCTACGATCCGCTGTCCAAGACCATACCCACCAAGCTGTTCAATGCCACGGCCCGTCGCGTGAGCGGCATCAAGAACCTGCACGACTTCAATTGCGGCCTCAAGGCCTACCGCGCCCCGGTGGTCAAGCATATCGAAGTCTACGGCGATATGCACCGCTACATCCCCTACCTGGCCAAGAATGCCGGGTTCACCCGCATAGGCGAGAAGGTGGTACAGCACCGCGCCCGCAAGTATGGCAAGACCAAGTTCGGCCTCGACCGTTTTGTCAACGGCTACCTTGACCTGATGACGCTGTGGTTCACCGGCAAATTCGGAGCCAAGCCCATGCACTTCTTCGGCCTTATAGGCTCACTGATGTTCTTCCTGGGCTTCGTGGCCGTGATATGCGTGGGCGCCATCAAGCTCTACAACCTCTACCACGGGTTGCATTACATCCTGGTGACCGACTCGCCGTACTTCTATATCGCATTGGTACTAATGATACTGGGCTGTCAGTTGTTCCTTGCCGGATTTGTAGGCGAGCTGATAGTGCGCAACTCGGCCGGCCGCAACCATTACGAGATCAGTGAGACCCTGGGCGTGGACCGCGACATCGTCCAAAAATAACAAAAAGTCGGCAGCTCCCACCCCTCCCATTATTTCCACAAACTGTTTTTCCCAAAAAAATGTCAATAAGCAAATACCCATACTTCTACGACCTTGTGCGCGAACGCTACTCGTGCCGCCACTATGACGCCTCGGCACCCGTGGACGATGCAATAATCAAAGCCATCCTCGAGACAGCCCAACTGGCGCCCAGTGCCTGCAACCGCCAGCCATGGACCTTTGTGGTGGTGCGCGATGCGGCTACACGCCAACGCATATTACACGCCTCGCGCCCGTCATTTATCGATGCGCCCGTACTCATCGTAGCCTGCGGCCACCACGACCGGGCATGGCATCGCCCCTCTGACGGCAAAGACCATACAGACATAGACATAGCCATCGCCGTCGAGCACATCTGCCTGGCAGCGGCATCGCTGGACCTCGGCACATGCTGGGTGTGCAGCTTCGATGTCGAGGTCGCACGCGACGCCCTGGGCTTGCCCGCCGAAGTCGAACCCATAGCACTGATACCACTGGGCTATGCCGCCGCCGAAGCCGATGGCAGCCCCGCTCCCGTGCCGACCAAGACGCGCAAAGACCTCAACGACATCATCCGATGGGAAAAGTATTGACACTGACCGCCTGCGCCGCTGCCATCGCCGCCGCTGCCATTGCCCCCGGATGCAATAGCGACGGATGCACCGAGATGCGCAGCGCCATGCCCATAGCCCGGCTGTGCAACAGCGCCACCGGCGAGACCGTGACACTCGATTCGCTCGACATCCACGGCATCGGCGTGGCCGGAGACAGCCTGCTGGTGAGCGCCGGCACCGCCGTCTCAGAGCAATACCTGCCGTTACGCTCCTCCGCATCATCCGTGCGCTGGTGCATCGCCTACCGCTATGCAGCTTTAGACGACGAACGCCTCAACGATACACTCACGCTGACATATACTTCGTCCCCATGGCTGTCAGATGACGACTGCGGCGCAATGTTCCGCTACACTATCACCGGTGCGACGGCCACCGCACATCTCATCGACAGCGTCAGCATCGTCCAAGCCGATGTCACCAATCTCGAAGACGTCAATCTCAACATCTACTTCCGCATTTCCGAGCAATGACCATGCCCCGATTCCATATACTCGCCATAGCCGCCATGGCACTGCTGATGCTGCTGCCCTTGTGGCCCGACAGCGCCAATGCCCAGCGTCGTGTCACACCCGTGACCCCGGCATCACCTATGCGTGCGCCCGTGGACTCGGCACTGATACGTCAGCGCGCACTGGAAGCACGTCGCGCCCGCTCCACGCAGTACACCGATGACCAAGGCAAAACCATTATGGTAGACACCGTCACCGGCACCGAATGGGTGGACTCGACAATGCTGCCCAAAAAGCCTAAGATGTTATACCCCAAAATTTACGAGGTTAGCGTCGGGCTCAATATCTGGGATCCGGTGATGCGAGTCTTCGGCCAAGACTATGGCATCGGAGGCGTTGACGTCCGTCTGAATATGCACAACCGCTATATACCCACGCTCGAAGTCGGGTTGGGACAGGCAAGTCATACCGCCGATGAATATGGATACACCTACCGCTCACCTCTGGCTCCTTATGCCAAAGTAGGCATCGATTACAACTTCCTGTTCAATTCCGACCCCGCCTACCAACTTTACGGCGGACTGCGCTACGGTTTTTCGCCCTTTAAATACGAAGTCACAGGCGCCACCGACCCGGGCACCTACTGGGGCGACAAGACCACCTTCGAGATACCATCACAAAGCGCCTCGGCCGGATGGCTGGAAGTGGTGCTGGGCCTGCGTGTGCGATTGTGGGGCAATATCAGCGCCGGCTGGGCATTACGCTACCACTCCATACTACACCAAAGCCACCCCGTCGGCGGCGACCCGTGGTATATCCCCGGATATGGCACAACCTCCTCGCCGCTAAGCGGCTCAATCACCATATCATACACCATCCCACTGGGGCACAAGCGTTCAAGCAAAATTGACGAAATCACGGATGACGATGACCTCGCCACCCCCAACGCCGACAATTCCAGACAGCCGGAGACGTCCGAAAACCGAACAGAATCCGCACCAGACAGCAAAAAAGAACAACAATAAAGCCGTTGAACCAACGTCACGCATAGCACACCGCGCTACACAACGAGCTTAGATATTGTTAATTTTATTAAAATACAGCAAACGTATATTAATTGAGATTGGTTGAATACTAATTATTACCTATCTTTGCAGTCGCAAAGCAACGCTATCCACGTGTGCCCGGACCGCCACAAAGACGGAATAAAGCATACCACTGCGACGACCGCCATCGTGAGATGCCGCCACCGTCCGGCCGGACAGCCATCGCATTGCACACAAGTAAGTATGATATAATCTCCAATGGTTTATGTAGCCCTGTCCAAATATTTGGCAGTGGAAACAACGAAACCGAACTTTAGAAGTCAACAATGCCTAATGGCTGGTCCGGAATCCGCTGTCGAAGCGTATTCGGACTTTTTTTTGCTCCTCCCCCATCCGGAATACGCCGTACACCATAATCATAATAACGGACACATCTTTCGTCAGTCACATTAGACTATCCATAACCCAAAGTCATAACCATACAACAAATTCAGGCAAAAAGGCATGGGAAACAAGCCGACGCCCATTTTTATACGTAACGATACAACCGATTAATTCGCGGTCTTTCGTCATTTTTCGCCGAAATATCGTACCTTTGCATTATCTTTAGACTAACAATACACTGACAGTGATTACACAAGACCAAATAAAAGAACTCGGTCAACGCCGCGACGCGTTGCACCACTATCTGGACATTGACGGCAAGAAAATCCAAGTCGAAGAAGAAGAACTGCGCACACACGTCCCCGACTTCTGGGAACACCCCAAGGAGGCGCAAGTACAGATGAAGAAAATCAAGGACTTACAAAGCTGGATCGAACGCTACGGCGAAGTTGACAAAGCCGTCAGCGAAGTCGAAACCGGTTTGGACTTTGCCAAAGAAGGCCTCATTGACGAAGCCGAATTGGATGAACTATATGCCGATGCAGCCTCCAAGATTGAAGACCTCGAGCTGCGCAACATGCTGCGCCGCGAAGAAGACCGTCTCGGCGTGGTGCTCAAAATCAACTCCGGAGCCGGCGGCACCGAGAGCCAAGACTGGGCACAGATGCTGATGCGGATGTACCTGCGCTGGTGCGAAAAGCACGGATACAAGACCTCGATAGCCAACATCCTCGAAGGCGATGAAGCCGGCATCAAATCTTGCACCATCAACGTTGAAGGCGACTTCGCCTACGGATTTCTCAAGAGCGAAAACGGCGTACATCGTCTGGTACGCGTCTCGCCATACAACGCCCAAGGCAAACGTATGACCTCCTTCGCCTCCGTCTTCGTCACCCCGCTGGTAGACGACACCATCGAAGTCAAAGTCGACCCGGCCGCCGTATCGTGGGACACCTTCCGCAGCGGCGGTGCCGGCGGACAGAACGTCAATAAAGTCGAATCCGGCGTACGTCTGCGCTACCAATTCGTAGACCCATACACCGGCGAACACGAAGAAATCCTCATCGAAAACACCGAGACCCGCGACCAACCAAAGAACAAAGAGAACGCCATGCGCCAACTGCGTTCAATCCTCTATGACAAGGAATTGCAGCATCGCATGCAGGAACAGGCAAAGATAGAAGCCGGCAAGATGAAAATCGAATGGGGCAGCCAAATACGCTCGTATGTCTTCGATGACCGTCGCGTCAAGGACCATCGTACCGGCTATCAAACATCGGACGTCAACGGCGTCATGGACGGCGACCTTGATGACTTCATCAAGGCCTACCTCATGCAATTTGCCGGAAATGAAGACTGAGCGCACACATAATCGCCGTATCGGCAGAACCGACGCCGTCACCACAGCCCGATTCTTCGCCGATACAACGCGAAGCCGTACCATCACACAATGACCACGCAATGACATCAGCCCGCACCATAATTACAGCCATCGCACTTATTCTGGCCGCAGCGCTCATCACCATCAGCGCCGCACGTCGACCGCGACTGCCGCGCCGATATGACGACCAACGGTCGCTGACCATATACCAAGTTATGGTGGCATCCTTCAACCGCGACACCACCGTCTCCGCCCCCGGATACACCGCCATGTGGGGGCCCGACGGCAACCGCAAAGACGGCAATATCGCCGGCGTCACCGCCGCCCTCGACCATATAGCAGCCATCGGCGCCAACGCAATATGGCTAACCCCCATATTCGACAGCTCCAAAGCCAAAGGCGGTGAAAAACTCCAGGCCACCGGATACTTCACCAATGATTACTTCGCCATAGACCCTCATTTCGGCACATTAGCCGACCTGCGACACCTCATCGACGAAGCCCATGCTCGCGGACTATACGTCATCCTTGACGGCGTATTCGGACACCACGGCGGCGTTACCACCCCCTCACCATCGGGATACACCATAGACAGTACTCTCAGCGCCAACGTGCGCGACACCATACCCTCGGGCAACGTCGCGTACCCCGCCTCACTACCCTACTTCCGCGAAGTAGCCACCTGGTGGATAGACAACTACGACATAGACGGATGGCGCCTCGACCAAGCATACCAAGCCGTACAAGGCGGACACAACTACTGGCGCGAAATACGAAAAGCCGTACAAGACCTCGCCGACCGACGCGCCGCCCAAGGCAAACGCTGGGGCACACTCGCATATATGGTAGGCGAAGATTGGGGCGACGCACACGCCATCAACACCGGCGTATACAGCGACCACGGACTTATCAGCGCCTTCGACTTCGATGGCAAAGAGCGCATCTCCGGTCCCATGCAAGACATCGAAAGTGAAGGCCTTGACAACTGGGACGATATAATATACGTACTCAGCACGCCCCGACAACGCGGATACAAAGACGACACCCTACTGCCCAACCTATTCGTCACCAACCATGACGGATACCGTCTGGCAGATCACCTCAACCCCGCCGAACCGCTATACATCGAAAAGCAAATGACACGTATGGCAATCCTTGCGGCCTACAACGGTCCCATCACTCTATACTATGGCGACGAATTTGGCGACCGCTCGCTCGACTACCACGGATGGCAAAAAGACAACGTATCACGCACCACAGGCCATCTCGAACCACTCAATGACGACCAGCGCCGGCTGATGCAATACACAGCCAAGGTGATGAAGATACGCCGTGCCAACCCAGCCATGTGGCGCGGCACACCCACATTCCGGCACCACAACATTGACGGCGCCGATGTGCTCATCGTCGACAAGACAGACCGCAAGACCGGCAACCGCGTAGCCATAATCTTCAGCGACAAAAACGCCACCGTCCCCATAGACGGCACATACATCGACGTAGACGCCTGGCGTCCCGAGATCAAAATACTGGCCGAGCCGCACTCCAAGCGACACAAAAAATAAGACAATATACACAAATACACTACAACAAATACACACAACCATGAACGTAGTAGACAGATTTCTGCGGTACGTCAAATACGACACCCAGAGCGACGAACTCACCAACATGACGCCCTCCACACCCGGGCAAATGACCTTCGCCAAATACCTCGCCGACGAACTCCGCCAAATGGGCCTCGCCGACATCACCCTCGACGACAACGGATACCTCATGGCGACACTACCGGCAAACACCGATGACCAAGGCATACCCACCATCGGATTTATCGCGCACCTCGACACATCCCCCGATATGAGCGGACACAACGTCACACCCCGCATCGTCGAAAACTACGACGGCGGAGACATACTGCTCAACACACATACCGGCATCACATTGTCGCCCAACGACTTCCCCGAAATGCTCAACTACAAAGGCCAAGCGCTCATCGTCACCGATGGCAATACACTGCTTGGCGCAGACGACAAAGCCGGCATCGCCGAAATCATCTCGGCCGTAGACTACCTCCAACAACACCCCGAAATCAAACACGGTAAAATACGCATAGCCTTCAATCCAGACGAAGAAATCGGACAAGGCGCACACAAATTCGACGTCCAACTCTTCGGCGCCGACTGGGCCTACACTATGGACGGCGGCGAAATAGGCGAGCTCGAATACGAAAACTTCAACGCCGCCGTAGCTCGCGTCACCTTCACCGGACGCAACGTACACCCCGGATACGCCAAACACAAGATGATAAACTCAATGCGCATCGCCAACCAGTTTATCATCATGCTCCCCCGCTGGGAGACCCCCGAGCACACCGAAGGATACGAAGGATTCTACCACCTCATCGGTATGGAAGGCACCGTCGAAAAAACCATACTTACATACATCATACGCGACCACGACCGCGACCGCTTCGAACGCCGCAAAAAAGAGATGGAACACCTCGCACGCAAAATCAACCACGAATTCCCCGACTGCTGCACCATCGAAATCAAAGACCAGTACTACAACATGCGCGAAAAAATCGAGCCGCTGATGCACATCATCGACACAGCCGAACAAGCCATGCGCGACAGCGGCGTCACCCCCAAAGTAGTACCCATACGCGGCGGCACAGACGGAGCACAACTCTCCTTCAAAGGACTACCCTGCCCCAATATCTTTGCCGGCGGACTCAACTTCCACGGACGCTACGAATACGTACCCATCCCCTCCATGGAAAAAGCCACAGAAGTCATCGTCCAAATCGCCCGTCTCGTTGCACAAAACCATCGCTGATACACACACCCGCCCCGGTGGCACCGCCATCATCATCACCGGCGCCACCGGAAGCGGCAAAACATCACTCGCCATAGAACTGGCGCGACACCTGCACTGCCACATCATCAGCGCAGACTCGCGCCAGATTTATCGCGACATACCTATAACCACAGCCGCACCCACTCCGACCCAACTCGCCGCAGTCCCACACCACCTCGTAGGCACACTGCCCATAGACGCCCCATACAGCGCCGCTCAATTCGTCCAAGACGTACACACACTGCTGCCACGGCTATGGCAAGACAGCCCCTACGTCATCATCTGCGGAGGCAGTATGATGTACCTGCACGCACTGCTGCACGGCATCGACGATATGCCCACCGTGAGCGACGACATACGCACACACGTACTCGACCTCTACAACCGACACGGGCTGCAATACCTCCTGGACCAGCTCGCCACACTCGACCCACAATACCGCGCCACAGTCGATCCGGCCAATACACGCCGTATAATACACGCCGTCGAAGTCAGCCTCCAAGCCGGCCGCCCATACAGCAGCCACCTCACAGGCCGCCCCACAGCCCCGCCGCTACAAGCCATCACATTCGCCCTCACCATGCCACGTCCCCAACTCTTCGAACGCATCAACGCACGCGTCACCCAAATGGTAGCCGACGGCATGGAACAAGAAGCAAGACGCATGTATCCCCTGCGACACCTAAATGCGCTCAACACCGTCGGCTTCAAAGAATGGTTCTGCCACTTCGACGGAACACTCGACCGCCCCACCACCATAGCTCGCATCGCCAAAAACACCCGCGTATACGCCAAAAAACAGCTCACCTGGCTGGCCCGTGCCGCCTTCGACGTCACCCCCATCGACAGCCAATCACCCATCCCCCTCTTCAATCAAATCCTCCGGCAACTCTATGACATCACCGACCCCGCCACCTGACACCGGCAATCAACACCGCACGACCACCCGTCTCATCCATCCATCATCAAAAACCAACGACATTCGACAAAAATAGCCGAAAACACCATAAAAAAAACCTAAATTTTGGAGGCACGAACGCTCAATTCACAAAAATAATCCGTAAATTTGCACACATGAAAGCGCCCGAAAAGGTACATATTTTTGGTCTCCAAACGTTAACGAAATTAAAAATTTCGTTGCAACAGTCTCGCTGACAGCCAATTCCAAAAGTTGCTCTCCGAGACCATCCTCCACTAAAACAAGGATTAAGACAATCCAACAAGAACTCATAGAGCTTCTCATCCATCTCCGAGACCATCCTCCACTAAAACAAGGATTAAGACCGTATGAATGTTGATGGGTGAATGCCATGAAGGACTCCGAGACCATCCTCCACTAAAACAAGGATTAAGACTGTTGTCACTGATGTTGCTTCCATAATTATGTTTATTTCTCCGAGACCATCCTCCACTAAAACAAGGATTAAGACCGATCGGCACGCCCGTACTGGTCAGCGGGCAACTTACAACGAGCGTATGCCTTGGCGCACCGCGTGGGCATCTTGATATTGATAAACTTGATAGATACGTAAAATTATGACAAACAGGCAATGGTGGCTCATATTCGCCTTGTATATAATAATCCCCGGCCTCGTCGCCCTATTACTTATATGGGTAACCGACTTAGGCTTCCGCAACGAGCTGCCAGAGTTTCTCCAATTAATCTTTGATTGGTGTTTGGATAACATCCTGATGCCTATAATCATTATTATCTGCATCCCGTTTGTAGTGGCGCAGGTTAGTAAAAACAATCCGTAAAATGATGGCTGAATATATATCTACGCGTCTCAACGCGTAATCAGGACTATGCGCAGCAGCTTGAAGACATCAAGCGCTACGGCGTTGCCCCCAAACGGGTTGATGGCATAGTAGAAGAACACGAAAGTGGAGGAACGTCCTATGAAGACCGCAAACTTCGCGGTCTACGAGACCATCCTCCACTGAGGCAAGGATTAAGACTTCACAAACGGTAGTATTCTAAAACAAATATAATGGCATTCTCCGAGACCATCCTCCACTAAAACAAAGGAGGCAAACAGCGGCAAAATATGTTGCAAAACATATTTTACTACAATATGCTGTTATTCCAAGCGTTAGTGACTATCTGTGGCAATTGGGAGGAAAACGGAGTTGCACGATTGCGAAATAACCTTTAATTTTGCGATGAGGACGACAGGCTCGAAGCTATCGCCGGACAGTTCTCCTATACTCGGCGACAGTTATACTGCCTGTAGAAGCGAATTATCTTATCACTTAAGCCTCA